>JAJVIP010000043.1 GCA_022072025.1 Elusimicrobiota bacterium | reverse complement strand
GCCAAACGCGTTTACGTGGGTCCCTGGACAATCGAACGAAAAACAGGCAGTTTTCACGAAGTAAAAATTTAAAATCATGCAGTTTCTATAAAACGTAACTACTGCAATTTCTATTTAACGGCAACAATCGCCCCTTCGCCTTGACATGCTCCGACGGAAAACGCAGAATCCGCGGGCTCTAATCCACACTGCACGCAACCTAACCTCGTGAGGTGATTGTGAACAAACGCGTCTTTATATTGGAAGACGAAGTCGATTTGGTCCGCTTGACCACCGATTTACTGGAATCGGACGGCTTTGTTGTGAATTCCGCCATTCACCCGGTCGATGGCCTCCAAAAGCTCCGAATCAACCCTCCGGATTTGCTGTTGCTTGACATTCGCCTCCCTGAAATTGACGGCTACCAAGTGTGCCGAGAACTCAAAAAAGACCCCAAAACCAACCATGTTCCGGTCATCATGATCAGCTCAAAAGATGAAGAAACCGATGTGGTGGTGGGGCTTGAAGTGGGCGCCGACGATTACATCTGCAAACCTTTTCGACAAAAAGAATTGCTGGCCCGCGTCAGAGCCGTGTTGAGACGGCATGAAACCGACCTCGAACCCAAAGACCTGGTGACCGGCCCGCTTTCTCTCAACTGCCACTGTTACAGCGCCGCGATCAATAGAAAAGACATCCATGTGACCATGAGAGAATTCGAACTGCTGAGGTATTTGGTGAGTTTTGAAGGCCGGGTTCTCACGCGCTCTCGTATCTATGAACAAGTGTGGGGAGTGGACTTCTCCGGCACCTCGCGCACCATCGACGTCCACATCGATCAACTTCGCAAAAAACTGGGAAAATACGCCCATTGGATCACCACCCTCAAAGGCATCGGATATCGCTTTCAAGTGGAGTAAATTCAATAATATGAGGGTTGGCAAACCTCGCCAGACCGGCAACGACACAATCCGCCAGCCCAACCTGAAGCTATGGTTAACAACAAGCTGAAAGACTATATCCCCGCTTTCGTGGGGATGACGACAATGGCAACTGAATTTTGCTGGTTAACCTTCAATTCATACACAAACTGGAAATGACCCTCACCCCTTTCGCCATTTCCGGATTACTTGCGGCCGTTTTTTCTTTCGGGTTTGGGGTATTCGTTTTTTTCAAAAGTTCAAATAGGAAGTTGGGGAAAATCTGGTCCCTATTTTCCTTGTCAGCCGCCAATTGGGGAATTGGCTGTTTCTGGATTGGAACCTCTCAAACACCGGAATCAGCCCTGATGGCTTGGCGCTTCGCCTTCGGATTCGGTGTCGCATGGATGCCGGCCTTGTTTTTCCACTTCGTCTGCACTTTCTGTGATTTAAAACGCCCCAAAACAATCCTTTTGCACTACCTATTTTCCATTGTCACCTTCGCCATAATGCCGACACACTATTTCTTTAAATCACCTCAACTCAAATTCGGATCCCTTTATTTCCCGCAGCATGAGTGGCCTTTCAACGTTTTTGTTTTTTGGTGGCTTGCCTTCATTATTTATAGCCACATCGAGCTGGGGATTGGTTATCGAACAAACACGCCAGTTAAGAAGGCGCAAATCAAATATTTTTTTCTTGGAACAGCCATCGGCTATATGGGAGGGTCTCTGGTGTATCTTCCTCATTTTGACATCAATCTCTACCCCTGGGGAAATTTTACGGTCTTCATCTATCCGTTCATCATGTCCTATGCCATTGTCCGCTTTAACCTCATGGACATTCGTGTTTTTATCCGTCGGACGGCGCTCATCGTTGGGGTTTATTTCATTTTGATTCTTTTAAGCGCACCGATCCTTTATGTTTTTCATACATCTGGTCAAGATTCTCGCTCATGGGTGGTTCAGGGAATAGAAATCCTTATTATAAGCCTGATTCTTTCTACCGGCCCGTTCCTCTATGCCTTTTTGGTCAAACGAAACGCCTACTTTCAAGATTACACGCTGGCCGGGTTAACGCATGAATTGAAAAGCCCCCTCGCCATCATTGAAAGCGCTGTTGATTTCCTAAACAACAATCCCGACGTGAGAGATAATGACCCCGGAAAACTATCTGCCTACCTGGAAATGATTCAACGCAACTCCAGCCGCCTACAATTGTTTGTGAATGATTTACTGGCGGCCTTTGACCCGCAAGTTAAAGATGTCCACCTTCTTTGTGAACAAACGGATATGACGGATCTCATAAAAAAAACCGCGATTCATCACAAACCCTTGGCTGATTCAAAAAATATTCAGTTTCATTTTGACCTGCTTTCCGAAGCCGTTATATCTTGTGACCGCACAAAAATAGGACAAGTCCTCTCCAATGTGCTTTCAAATGCCATAAAATTTTCGAAAGAAAGATCTGTTTATCTCTCCCTCAAAAAAGACTCCAGCGGCCTTACCGTTTCTGTTCGTGATGAGGGGTCAGGCCTTTCTCAACAAGAATTACCACACATTTTTAATCGATTTTACCAAGGCATGAGAGGTCAACAGGCGAAAGGTTCTGGAATCGGTCTCACCATTGCAAAGCTTTGGGTCGAAGCCCACGGCGGCAAAATTTGGGCCGAGTCAGAAGGAGAGGGGAAGGGAACGACAGTGACATTCACCCTTCCGGTTTAAACGATGCTTCAAGACATCGCTCTATTCGTATCAACACACCTCCAATTCAAACTGCATGGAATTTTGAATGTGACCGCCGGCCTTTTTGATATTTCGGTGGGCTTGATTGTCTTGTTGAACAATCCCAGAGCAAAAATGAATCGCATGTTTTTTTTGTTGACCCTTTCTACCGGCATATGGGTTTTCTTTTTTGGCCTGCAAAGTTTGGTGAAAACAAATGAGACCATTCTCCTCTGCCAATCCTTGGCCTATATTGGGGGTATTCCTTTTATTCCCACATGTTTCTTTCTCTTTGGACATATTTGGGTGGGGGAAAAACAACACCCATTTCATATTTGGACTTGGATCACCTGGTCCATTATGGCCATGTTGGCAATGGTTTTTTTTACACCCACCTTTGTGGGCATAGCCCGTTATCCCTGGGGAATATTTCCATACTTCAAGACCACTCCCATTGGAATCGCTTACGCGGTCTTCCTCCTTTTCCCTTTCTTTTTAAATGCCGTGCTGACTTTTCAGAAATTAATAAAAGGAATGAAAGCGGCTCATTCCCCGAGAGAACGCGCTCAATTCAGGAATTTCCTTATTGGATATGTGATCGCCTATATGGGTTCGGTTGACTTTTTGACAGCCTTTCAAATCCCCATTTATCCAGCTGGATATCTCTTTCTCACTCTCTTCATAGGAATTGTGGCCTATACCATCGCCCGTCATCAAATTTTTGACATCAATATTCTTGTGAGAAAATTCACCGTTATCTTGCTCATCTATGTGGTCCTATTTGCCTTTTTACTTCCCATGTCCTTGGTCTTTTTTAATGAAAATGATCGAGACCATTGGCCCAAGGTGATGGGCCTGGGTGTTATATTTGGCTTGGCATTATCCATGGGACCCATTATTTACGCTTTTTTACTCAGGCACACATTTTGGCTGCGTGGCCAGAGCGCTACCGGCCTTACCCACGAACTAAAATCCCCGCTTGTGGCCATTCAAGGGGCGCTGGAAGCCCTGCTCCAACAACAAACCACCGCCACTCCTGATAAATTAAAAACAATCAACTATCTTCATATGATCGAAAGAAATGCCCAACGCCTTGAAATATTCGTCAACGACCTACTGAAACTTGCAAAAATTCAAAATGATGAAGTCCCACTCACCAAAACCCCTATTAATCTGACGAAATTAATTCAAGAATCCATCGAATTCCATCAAGCGATCGCGGAACAAAAAAAACTATCGATCAAGTTTTCAACCACCGACCCCTTATTTGTAGAACTCGACCCGTCACGTATCCAACAAGTCCTTTCCAATATTCTGTCAAACGCCATTAAATTTTCGGATCAAGGGGACATCAGGGTTCAATTGGGGAAAAAAGGCTCCGTGGTTATCTGCTCAATCTCTGATAAGGGGATCGGGATTTTAAAATCAGACCTCGAAAAAATATTCAGTCGATTTTTTCAGGGACGTCATTCAACCAAAGGCTCCGGCATCGGTCTCACCATCGCCAAGGCCTGGGTCGAAGCCCACGGCGGCAAGATTTGGGCCGAGTCAGAAGGGGAGGGGAAGGGAACGACAGTGACGTTCACCCTTCCCATTTAACATGCGCCTTCAGCTGTTCATCGGGTCGACCCTCGTAAACGCCATCTTTAGCTTCGGCATGGTGGCCTTGGTCCTGTTCTCAAGGCCGATTACTAAAGTTAAACTTTTTTGGGTGGGCATGTGCATTTCGGTTGGTATGTGGAGTTTGTTCTTTTTTGGAATGGTAACCACTCAGTCCTATAAGACAGCTCTGACATTCTGTCAACTTCTTCATATTTCGGCGATCTACATCCCCGTATTTCTCTATTACACTGTTGAGGCCCTGATCAAGAAAAATTCAAAATACCTCACGATGGTTTTTAACACCCTTTCAGGCCTCCTAGTGATAACAACCGCTATGGGATATCTTCTAGATGTAGGCCCCATTCTCGAATTCAAATTTTTTACTCAATATAAACCGTTGTATTGGGTTTTTATGCTTCATCTGTATGGCGGGTTTATTGTTGTGGAGTACAATTTGTGGCGGGCGGCGCGGACCGCCCCACCGCTTATTAAAAGGCAATTATATTCTCTTCTTTGGGGAAGTAGCTTGGGGTTCATTGGGGGGCAAACCACCATCCCTCCTGTTTATGGGTTGGAAATTTTCCCTTATGGGATTTTTTTTACTCCGATATATATTTTGGCCGTGGGATATTCCATGCTGAGGTACCAATTCATGGATTTCCATGTTGCCCTAAAAAAATTGGGAATTACAATTGGAATCTATGGTGCACTGTTGTTGTTGATTACACCCCTCGCCCAACCGATCATTAAGTCTCTATTGAATTATCCACCTTCTCTTATCTACGAAGTACTGGCCTTGACCGCACTTGGGACTTTGATATTGGTCATGGGTCCCTTTATTTACATTTTGGTATTAAAGAAGGCTTACTGGCTCCAGGGCCATAGCACCGTGGCGCTCACTCATGAACTCAAATCCCCCTTGAGCAATATTCGAGGGGCAGTAGAAATCCTAGATCGAAAAATTCCCAATCAGATGGACAAAGACGCCGACCTCCGGGTCTACGTGGATATCCTAGACAGAAACACCAACCGATTGGAAAACCTGATTCGAAACCTCCTCAACATCGCGGCCATTCAAGAAGGCGAAATAAATCTTACTTTCAAAGAGTTTTCAATCAAGAAAACAGCTCAAGCCGTGATTGATCAATACCTTCCATTGGCCAAAGAAAAGGAACTGGGACTACTATTGCACTGTAACCAAGACAAAATAGTTTTGGGTGATCAGGAAAAAGTGGAACAAATTTTTTCCAACTTGCTTTCAAATGCCCTTAAACACACCCAACATGGAAATATTGAGGTTACCCTCAACATAAAAGAGCGTGAAAAAGAAATCGTATGTTCGGTTCAAGACCAAGGAGAGGGTATTCCCGCTAAAGATTTAAGCCGCGTTTTCAATCGGTTTTATCAGGGTTCAAAATCAGCCAAAGGAACGGGCATTGGCCTCGCCATCGCCAAAGCGTGGGTTCAGGCCCATCGCGGAAAAATCTGGGCCGAATCGGAAGGTGTGGGGAAAGGGGCAACCATCACCTTCACCCTTCCCATTTAACATGCGCCTTCAGCTGTTCATCGGGTCGACCCTCGTAAACGCCATCTTTAGCTTCGGCATGGTGGCCTTGGTCCTGTTCTCAAGGCCGATTACTAAAGTTAAAACAACCTGGGCAGCCATGTGTTTTTCAGTGGGAATATGGAACCTGAGTGTCGGTTTGATGGCCTCAACAAAGGATTACAAAATGGCCTTGTTGGCCGTTCAGTTCGCCAACACCGCTGCCTTGTTTATCACCACTTTGCTCCTTCATACCGTCTATGCGCTATTAAAACTGTCAAATAAAAAACCTCTCTATCTCTTCTATGCCTCTGCTTTCCTGATGTCTATCGGTATTTTCGGGGGGTTCATGTTGGATGTGCGCCCCATCCTTGAATTCCCTTATTTCACCATTCAAAAACCACCCTATTTTTTATTTGTGGTGCATTTTTATTCTGGTTTTTTGATGGTTGAATATTTACTCTGGCGAACCTCTCAAACTGCTTCCCCCCTGATCAAGAAACAACTCTTATCTCTCTTTTGGGGAGCGGGATTGGCTTTTCTGGGTGGGCAAACGACTGTCCCTTTGGTTTATGGCTATCCATTATTTCCCTATGGGGTATTTTTTGTTCCCGTGTACATTTTGTTCGTTGGACACAGCATGTTGAAGTATCAATTCCTGGATTTTCAAATGGCTTTTCGAAAACTGGGGCTGACCTTGGGGCTATACGCCCTTCTTATTATGTTCATGGTTCCTTTGTGCTGGCCATTGATCATTTCAGTTTTCAACCGTCCGTCAGAGGTCAAATTTGAAATATTGACCCTTTCTGGAATCCTATCGACCCTCATGATTGCTGGGCCACTGTTGTATACCTTGATTCTTCAGAAGACCTATTGGTTAAAAGGCCATAACACGATCGCGTTAACACATGAATTAAAGTCTCCTTTGGCCAATATTTTGGGAGTGGTGGAAACGTTGGAAAAATCAAATTTCACCTATGCGGATATCCTTCAAAGGAATGTAAATAGAATCGAAAACCTGGTGGAAAAATTATTGAATCTCGCCGCAATTCAGGAGGGGGAAATCAATCTAAATTTCAAAGAATTCTCGCTTCCCATGGCAGCCCAAACAGTGATTGCGCATTTTCTCCCATTGGCAGAAAAGAAGGGACTGAAAATTTCATTCAGGTGTGATCAAGACATCCCCTTTCTGGGTGACCAGGATAAAATCGAACAGGTCTTTTCAAACTTAATCTCAAACGCCGTCAAACATTCCCAACAAGGAACAATTGAAGTTTCCATCCAAATAATAGAAAGGGAAATTATCTGCTCCGTGCGCGATCAAGGGGAAGGTATCCCCATCAAAGATCTAACTCGTGTTTTTAATCGTTTTTATCAAGGGTCCAAGACCGCTCAAGGAACGGGCATCGGCCTTACCATCGCCAAAGCCTGGGTCCAAGCTCACGGAGGGAAAATTTGGGCGGAATCTGGTGGGCCAAACCAAGGAAGCTGCTTAATTTTTAATTTACCTAATTCTTGAAAACCAATGATTCTGTTGACATTTAACCAGTAGAATTAATAAACAATACCAAGTGAAATAATTTATCTAAGGATTTGTATATGCAACTGTACCCCTCTACAGAAGCAACATTAAAAAAACTCATCCGTCAATTAAAGTTTCTTGAGTTGTATCTATGAATGTCATTTACGACATTTATGACAGAAGAGGTTTAGTTCGGCATATTTCTAAAATAAGATGCTCTTGTTTTTTTCCATACTCTAATATTTATTTTGAGGGCCATATATCATCTCTGAGCCTTAGTGGGATTTCAGTTCAAAGTGAGAGCCCTTTAAATTTCAACATCAACAACAATCAACTTATTGAAATCACAATTAGTCAATCATCAGTAAAGAACAAAAAACTCACCGGAAAAGTCATCTGGATTAATAATACTGCCAAATTAAATATTTTGGGGGTTAATTTCAGACAAGTTGCATCAAATCAAATTGAATATCTTAACGATCTCATTCAAAATTTTCCAACATCAGACCGTAGAAATACTAGCGAAATATTCACCCATAGAAAGAGAAGATCCGATTTAACATTCTCGCCCCAGCCATTCGCGTCATCAAGAGGGAATGTACCCAAGTATATACGCTGGGAAAACAGAAGAAACTCTAAAGGACCTTTTCGAAAAGAAAATAGGAATATAGATACCGATAGAAGAAACCTACGCATAAAACCATATTATAAGCCCAATTTTATCCTGCAAAGCATAAAAAGTATTTTTGTGATTTCACGTGACTACTTCATTCCATTCTTACCCAAAAACCTTGTAAGGTTTTTAATTAAGAAACCTTCTTTTGCATTTATCGCTCATCCCAGAGACTTCCGTGATGTCCGGAGAATGTTCCCCTTTGCCATTTTCTTCCCTTTGCGCTTTGTTAAAAAGTGGTTTGAATTTCAATGGCCCTTTATCGCAGCTGACATAACTTTCAACTCTGAGGATGGAACAGTTCTAAACGGAAAATTCATAATATCCCCTTTATGGACTAAACATATGATGAAGAACAATGAATTGGCAAGAAAAAAAATTATTAATGCTGCAATATTTGCCGAAAAGATAGGTTGTGAAATAATCGGTCTGGGCGCTTTCACATCCATTGTAACTCACGATGGTGTAGACGTATTGAATCATGTCAACGCTGGCATCACCACTGGGAATCCCCTCTCAGCCAGTGTTGCCGTTGCCAATCTTCTGCATGCATTCTCACTTCTTGAAGTTCCAAAAAACAACGCTCGCGTAGCAATTATTGGCGCCGCTGGATCCGTTGGCTCAGGCTGCGCAGAGTTGCTATTGGACCAAGTAAAAGAAATTCATCTGGTTGACATAAATAAAATTAATCTCGACAAATTAGAAATCAGACTTAAAAAACGCATTCATCAAGAGGGGCTTTCCAGCTCAATCACCAAATCATACACAAATCAAAGAGTGATTGATTATGATGGAATAATCGTTGTGACCAATACCATCGGAACTGTTATATCGGAAAAACATCTGAAACCAGGTGCAGTAGTTGTCGACTGTGCACAACCGAAAAACGTTTCAAGCAATGTGCCATTGATCAGAAAAGATGTACTTGTTATCGAGTCAGCAATCATCTCATCTAAAGGACTGCAAGTTAATTTTGACCTTGACTTAAGAGAGGGAGAGGCATTAGGCTGTTTAGCCGAGAGCATAATACTCTCTAAACTAAACTATAAAAGGCATTTAATACTCGGGAAGGTTACACATAAACAAGCAAATTCAATATTTAATGAGGCCATCAATTCGGGATTTAATTTGGCATATTTCAGAAACTCCACTGGACTAATAACAGAAAATGATATCAATAGAGTTAAAAATTCCATTCATTCGACAGTAAATTGAGTCAATCTTTTACTTTCAACCCCCATGCGATACCACTTCTAGTTGTTGCTGTTTTAATTTTATTTATGGGATCTCTAGTATTAATGTGGGACCATAAAGCATTGACGAACCGTTATTTCTTTATTCTCTGTATAAGCATTATTGTGTGGCTTTGCGCAACTGCAATGGGGTATCTATCTAATAATGCAGAGGATGCTTTTTTATTTTTCAGAATTGACAATTTTGGAGTGATGTATATATCGCCGTCTTTTTATGGGTTTAGCTGCCATCTAACCAAGAAACAACGACCGAAATCGATTTTTATTGGGTTTGTAATAGCTTCTTTTTTTGGCTTATTAAATTTCACAAATTCCTACTTTTCATACAAAGTAAACCAATACTATTGGGGATTTTTTCCAAGCTGGGATTTGGTCAAAAGTATCCCGTTTTTCGTTTTCTGGTTTGGCTACAGCACAGCATCATTTTTCGTTTTGTTTGGATTTCTAAAAAAATCGAAATCCCCAACGGAAAAAAACAAAATCAAATTTGTAATCCTTGCTTTCTTATTTGCATACATAGGGTCAGTCGATTATCTTGCAACCTTCGGCATAGAATTTTATCCATTTGGTTTTCTTCCAATCTTTGCACTTGTATCAATAATATTCTACGCAATCGTTAAACATAGACTAATGGATTTCAACTTATTAGTACGCTGGGGATTAGCCTATGGCTCCTACCTTGTCCCTTTCGGATTAACATTTTTTATTGCGATTTTAGCCTCTGAAAAACTTATCGGCGATTGGTTTCAGGATTCGAGAGGGATACCGACTGTTATACTGGCTTGCTGTACCTTTCTGGTTTTTGAACCACTCAGAAATAGTATTTCAAAATGGGTGGATAAAATGATTTTCCATAGTCCGGATTTCGCTTTTCTCCTGGAGGGATTAGAGTCCGACTTAAAGGAAAATGAGCCACTACACCAAATTGCATATAGAATATCTAATAATTTAAAAAAATTATTAAACATTTCACATTCCGGAATTCTTCTCTGGGACTTCAATACATCGAGATATCAATATTACCCGGAAAAAAACTTTGAAAATCAAATCATTTCTAAAATTGGAATCCCAATAACTGCGAATGATTTTTTGGTAAGAACACTTGAAACAGAGAGACGATTGTTTAAGTATGGGATAGTAATTGAGGAAGAACTCACATCGCTGGGCAATATATCTGGAAAAGGAGAGAGAACAACTTTTTGGAAAATCCGAAGGACGATGCGTTGGCTTGGAGCTGCTGCTTGCGTTCCATTGATCGCAAATCAGGCATTGATTGGATTTATTGTGTTGGGCCAAAAAGTTAACAACAATTTGTTTAATAATGAGGACAAAAAACTCTTATCACATCTTGCAACAATTATTCAATATAAACTTGTTGCTCAAATTGGCTCGTTGGAAGAAACCAAGAAATCAGGCGATGAATTATTTATGACTTCGAGAAAAATAGTCTAAAAAAATCAAGGGAGGGAAAATGAAAAGTGCCGTTAAGTTCATTGCAATTGAAATTATTTTTTTAGTCACGACGTATGATTTAGGACACTCCCTTGGATCAGGTGGAATTGCAAATGAACTTTCCAGCACTGATGCAATAGGGCGGTTAATAGTTGTGAATGGAAGTAAACATGACCCCGCAGTGGTGTATGATAACCCAGCTTCAATAGGAGATTTGGGGAAATTCACTGGATCGGCTGGATTGATGTACGAAACCCTTTCGGCTGAAAGAAAGGCCAGCAATGGGACCACCGACAAGATGGAAACCACCAAAGCGATTGTCCCCAACTTCGCGGTGGCGCAGAGTTTTGGGGAGGGGAAATGGGGGGTGGGGTTGGCGGTGATCAGTCCTTATGGCCTCGAGACTGAATGGTCTGACACAAGCAGCGTCCGTTATGTGGCCACCAAATCAGTCCTCAATATGTACAACATCACTCCCGCGGTTTCTTTCAGGCCTTCTTCTAAATTCGCGGTGGGTTTTGGTGTGGATTACTTTAATACGTTCGATGCGTCCCTTTCGAAAATGGTTCCTGTTGACGCTGTGAATGCGGGGTTGTGCCTCGCGAACCCGCTACTGTGTCCTGGAACATCCGGAGCGCCCGATGCCAATTCAGAATTATCGGGAGAGGGGGATCAATGGGGCTATCACACGGGAATCCTTTATAATCCCAGCGAAAGCCATAGCTTTGGGGTGACCTACCACAGCGAAGTGAAAACAACTATTGAGGGAGACGTGGAACTCAAAGGTTTAACGGGCGCCAGCACCTTGGTGTTTGGGGGAACCGATTTCAAAACCAAAGCCCACATTGATCTTTTTTATCCGCAGAATGTGCAATTGGGCTACAAATATTCGCAAGGCGACAAATGGGACTTGGGCTTCAACTTGGCCTGGTACGATTGGTCGTCCAACACGCAATTTGAAATTGTGATGCCCGATGCCACAGCCACACAGGTGGCGCTTTTGGGGGCGCCCATTCCGCTTAAATGGAGAGACGTGTGGAGCGCGACGGTGGGGGGAAGCTACCGATTCTCTGATAAATGGAAACTGAACGCCGGGGCCTATTACCTGCCCAACGTGTACCCGGAGGAAACCTTCACCCCCGCCATTCCGGACATGGAAAAAATTGGGTTAAGCGTTGGCCCTTCTTACACAAAAGGGGCCTGGTCCATCGATGGGGTGTATAACCCGCTTTTCTATAAAACCACCACCATCAACAATACCCGCGGCCAGGACTCAACGGGTTTGGCGTCGGCCGATATCAGCGGCGAGTACAAAGCCATCGTTCATATCCTTGGCGTCAACGTCCGGCTTCGGTATTAACACCGACGTATTAAAACTATAGCCATTCTTGAACCCGTTCACTTTTCTCGGTCGGCCCGGACCGAGCTGCTCCCGAGCAATTTTTCCACAGTCAGGCAATGGCCCGGTTGGCGGTTGCGACCAACTGTTGGGGGCTGCGGAGTGGGGGCAATTCGGATAACGGTCCTCTTCATTTCAAATCAATCCTCAAAATAATTCGTCCCATGTTCGAACTTCGCCAGCGGTGGTTAAGTGCGCCCAACCGATCACCTGGTTTTTGTTCTGGTCATAGAAAATGGCTAAATGGTCGATTGATACGGGGACGGCAAATCTTTTTTCTTCCTTAATTAAATACGATAAGATTTTGACACTCCCATCGAACGGCAATTTTTCCAAGATGAGATTTTCCGGATAAACAAAATCGTAGTGCTGATTATTCCACACGGATCCCCTGGTTTGTTGTTCCGTACTACCAGGATAGACGTTAACAATTTGCTCTTTGAGGAATTTCTCGCCCTCAAGAGCGGTTTGCATTTCCTCCTTGTTCATCCCTACTCGCAATCTTGAGGTAACTTCTTTCACATCCATTTGATGGCATCCGATCAACACCATCAGAGTTGCACAGGATAAAAACAACTTGATATTTTTCCTCATAAAAATCTCCTTACTTTTTTGGCCGCAATCGATCAATCAACATCTCAATCATCTCTGACTCATAAATATCACTGTGATTGTTGATCTCTATTCGGTATGGATTCCTGGATGCTTCGGTGGCGTCGATTGCGGTGAAATCTGGGTGGAGGACTTGGCTGGACGGACCCACTTCTCCTAAAGCCCGGTCAAGTTGGGCAAGCCGATAAGAACCAAAAACGACTTCCTGATTTTTCGAGTACACCACCACTAAATGTTTGACGTTTTGAATGGCTTTTTCGTATTTGCCGCGCGGCGAAAGCACTTCATTGTCTACCGCTGGAACTAGAAGAACCATCGTCTCAAATTTGACGCCATTGTCCGCAGCGTCCAAAAACAGTCGAGCACCTAAACTATGGGTCACTACGTTTACTTGAATGTCGGGGTTGTAGCTTTTAAGAAATTGATCCATCGTAGCCACGCCTTTCCATGATATATCCGCCGATCGCGCCGAGCGGTTAAAATAGATGAGTTTGGAAAGGATGTTGTTCCCAACATCGCCAGACCATGAAACCATTGAGTTGATGTTGTAATAATTACTTTTATCGAACGCTCTCGTAAATCGCTCCCTCATTTCCAATGATTTTTCACTTCGCACGTTATATCCGTGCACAAATAGATCTATGGTTTTGGATGCCCTTAGATCAGATACAAACTCAGCAGGAACCGCATTGAATAAAATGTTCACACCACTCGCGACGTCTCCCTCATCCAGCCTAATCACGGGGTAATGGGGCAAAACACTCAATACCGGAGGCGTGCGATAAGTCCGTCGCATTTCAAAAACGGCGGAAGGCGGTGTCCCCGAACCTGAGGGTTTATCCGCCATTCGGAATTCTATGCCCTGATGCCCCGATAAAGTTTTCATGTCAGTCGAATTAATCGCGCCATTGTAGCCATCGATCGGATCTTCCTTTATCCTCCCACCGTACTTGATCACGATGGTATCGAATCCATCTGACGTCTTTTCACCGACAAAATCCACCACAATATTTAAATCACTCCTATAATCCTTTGCAATTGTCACAGCTCCGTCTTTGGTTTTTTTGATGGCTGATTCTGTCTTCGATACGATCACTCTCGACACCGCTTCTCCCCAAGTTACAGCTTGTTCGGCAACGTTTAAAGTCATTCCTTCGAGGTAATTTGCCGCTCTTACAGTTGCATCGAACTTGGCTTTTGTGGGGATAAAAGCGCCAAAAAGTCCTAACGGTTTTCCGAAGTTCACCGCCATATGGGCGAGACCCGATGTAAGCGATTCGGATTTAGGATTCGTCACGCCCGAGCCCAAATTCGATGGGTTTGCCGCAGGGTTCAATTCCGGCTTCTCATCGCGATATTGATTATATTGATCAAAGGTTGTTTGAATACCATCGAGGACTTTCTGTACCTGTGGGGGCAATGGCTCAGCAACGGACTCTAATTGGTCTTTGGTCGGCGCGGATGGAAGCGAGGATGATCCTCTTGGCTCCGCCGCCGTGCTCGCCATCATACTCAAAATCCCCCTGGTGAGACGGATAGGAATCGCGGCTTTCAAAATCTTGCCCACCTGGCTTGGCGGATTGCGAGGGATCTCGGTAGCCGTATCGTTCGTTCGTGGGCTCCACGCCTCAATGCTCCCATCGGTGAGTACCTGTATTCTTTTTTCGGGCAGGATCCGGACGAATTCGGCCTGGTCGAATTCTTTTCCGTTGGGAGCGTATCGTCCGCGAGCGGCGATGCCAGCGCTCACAGACTCCGACTGAAAATATCGTGTTCCATCAGGCTCAGTGAGAATCACGTCCCGGCGATCCGAAGCGCTCAAAATCGCTTTCTCCAGAATGTGCATGTACGCGTTCACTTCTTTCCGACTGGGTTTCCCGTCGGCGGCAGGGGAACTGTCCATCAAGTCCTTCAAATGGCTTCGTCCGCCGTTACCAGGCTTAAATCCGCTCCAAGTAAAACCCTGGAATTTCCCTTCGCCGAAAACCGCGGCCACCCCCATGGCTTCACTCTCCACCACAAGATACATGCCGGCGTCCGTCTTTATTTGGCTATTGATCCGGTCCGGCGCTTCAAAAACCTCGTTGAGCAGAACTCGCCCCGCAGCATTCAGTTCTGATGCGCGTAGATTTTTGCCAGACACCGTATTGACGGCCAGCCACATGGCCAAAGCCGTGGCGCCATTTTCCCCGACCTTATCGGCCATTCCAAGCAACCGGGTATCAATTCCGAGGCGTTGCCCTTTCTCAAGGGAGGATGGCACCCCCTGCGCAGATTTGCGGGCATCCCCTGGGGCGTCAAAGCGCATGGCGCTGGTTGATGAGGTTAAGGTGCATGACAAAAGGAGCGCCAATAGTTTTTTCACGATCGTAATTTCTCCCGAATTGTCTTCCAAACCGCCGTTTCGGTCAGCCCCACGGGGCCGAGTGGGGATAATACAATCGAGACGTAACGATGTCGCCGCGTGCGCTCGAATAAACCACTCCGAGGGAATGATTTTTTTGGTGCAGCGTGTCTTGAATTTTTGGGAAATCAATGGTGTTCCCCTGACAAAAAACGCCATAAACCTCCAGAAATTCAAAATGATTTTCTGAGCGGCCGAGGCGGGAGGGATCCGACTGGAATGGTGGAAATATTAATTCATACCACTTAATTGGCAAAGAATTTTTTTCAAGGAAAAAATTGGGTTTGGCGTCGGCCGATATCAGTGGGGAGTATAAAGCCATCGTTCATATCCTTGGCGTCAACGTCCGGCTTCGGTATTAACAACGCCTTATTAAAACCATAGCCATTCTTGAACCTATTCACTTTTATCGCTCAACTCCTTCGGCACTACTTTCAGCGGTCGGCCCGGACCGAGTTGCTCCCGAACAATTCTTCCACAGTCAGGCAATGGATGTCATAATGAGAATTCGCCTCAAAACTCGTCGCGCCATATCCGAACTTCGCCTGAGGTGCTTAAATGAGCCCAACCAATCACCTGATCGTTTCCCTGGTCATAGAACACAGCCAGTGAATCAATGATTACCGGCACGGCGAAATTCTTTTCTTCTTTAACCAAGTAGGAATAAACTTTGATACTTCCGTCAAATGGCACTTTTTTCAGGATTAAGTCCTCGGGGTAGACGAATTCATAGTGCCGATGATTCCACACGGTGGCTCTCGTCTCTTGTTCGGTACTATTAGGGTACGCCTTCACCGTCTGTTCCTTGAGGAATTTCTCGCCCTTGAGGGCGTCTTTCATTTCCGCCTTGGTCATGCCGATCCGCAGCCTCGACATAATCTCTTCAACGTTCATCTGGTGGCATCCAACAAGCATTGTCAGGGCCAGGCATGAGAAAAGGGTCTTTGCAAATCGTTTCATAAACAGCCTCACCTCCTTGATCGCAAGCGATCGATCAACATCTCGATCATCTTCGGTTCATATATGTCACTGTGATTGTTCACTTCAATCCCATACGGATTGTTCGATGCCTTCGTCGCATCGATAGCGGTAAAGTCCGGATGTTGAACCGTTCCTGAGGGACCAACTTCTCCCAAAGCCCGGTCAAATTGGGCAAGCCGATAAGAACCAAAAACAACTTCCTGATTTTTCGAGTACACCACCACTAAATGTTTGACGTTTTGAATGGCTTTTTCGTATTTGCCGCCCGGCGAAAGCACTTCATTGTCTACCGCTGGGACAATCAGAATCATCGTCTCAAATTTGACGCCATTGTCCGCAGCGTCCAAAAACAGACGGCCCCCCAAACTATGGGTCACCACGTTTAATTGGATATCGGGGTTGTAACTTTGGACAAATTGTTCCGTCCTGGCAACACCTTCCCAAGATATATCCGCCGAACGCGCCGAACGATTAAAGTAGATCAGCTTGGACAACCAGTTATTCCCGACATCGCCGGACCAAGAAATCGAAGCGTTTATGTTTTTATAATCACCCCAATTGAAAAGTGTCATGAATGCGTCTTGCATTTTTAGCGATTCGTTGCTCGATACGTTATATCCATGAACAAATATATTGATCGATTTGGATGTTTTTAAGCCATCCACAAACTCTGCTGGTGGTGCGTTGAATAAAACATATACATTTCCCGCGACCTCGTCCCTGTCCATTCTTATCACAGAGTAGTGAGGAAAAATACTCAACACAGGCGGTGTGCGATAACTGTGGCGCATCTCGAAGACAGCTGAAGGCGGAATTCCAGGGTCGGAGGGTTTATCCGCCATTCGGAATTCTATGCCCTGATGCCCCGATAAAGTTTTCATGTCAGTCGAATTAATCGCGCCATTGTAGCCATCGATCGGATCTTCCTTTATCCTCCCACCGTACTTGATCACGATGGTATCGAATCCATCTGACGTCTTTTCACCGACAAAATCCACCACAATATTTAAATCACTCCTATAATCCTTTGCAATTGTCACAGCTCCGTCTTTGGTTTTTTTGATGGCTGATTCTGTCTTCGATACGATCACTCTCGACACCGCTTCTCCCCAAGTTACAGCTTGTTCGGCAACGTTTAAAGTCATTCCTTCGAGGTAATTTGCCGCTCTTACAGTTGCATCGAACTTGGCTTTTGTGGGGATAAAAGCGCCAAAAAGTCCTAACGGTTTTCCGAAGTTCACCGCCATATGGGCGAGACCCGATGTAAGCGATTCGGATTTAGGATTCGTCACGCCCGAGCCCAAATTCGATGGGTTTGCCGCAGGGTTCAATTCCGGCTTCTCATCGCGATATTGATTATATTGATCAAAGGTTGTTTGAATACCATCGAGGACTTTCTGTACCTGTGGGGGCAATGGCTCAGCAACGGACTCTAATTGGTCTTTGGTCGGCGCGGATGGAAGCGAGGATGATCCTCTTGGCTCCGCCGCCGTGCTCGCCATCATACTCAAAATCCCCCTGGTGAGACGGATAGGAATCGCGGCTTTCAAAATCTTGCCCACCTGGCTTGGCGGATTGCGAGGGATCTCGGTAGCCGTATCGTTCGTTCGTGGGCTCCACGCCTCAATGCTCCCATCGGTGAGTACCTGTATTCTTTTTTCGGGCAGGATCCGGACGAATTCGGCCTGGTCGAATTCTTTTCCGTTGGGAGCGTATCGTCCGCGAGCGGCGATGCCAGCGCTCACAGACTCCGACTGAAAATATCGTGTTCCATCAGGCTCAGTGAGAATCACGTCCCGGCGATCCGAAGCGCTCAAAATCGCTTTCTCCAGAATGTGCATGTACGCGTTCACTTCTTTCCGACTGGGTTTCCCGTCGGCGGCAGGGGAACTGTCCATCAAGTCCTTCAAATGGCTTCGTCCGCCGTTACCAGGCTTAAATCCGCTCCAAGTAAAACCCTGGAATTTCCCTTCGCCGAAAACCGCGGCCACCCCCATGGCTTCACTCTCCACCACAAGATACATGCCGGCGTCCGTCTTTATTTGGCTATTGATCCGGTCCGGCGCTTCAAAAACCTCGTTGAGCAGAACTCGCCCCGCAGCATTCAGTTCTGATGCGCGTAGATTTTTGCCAGACACCGTATTGACGGCCAGCCACATGGCCAAAGCCGTGGCGCCATTTTCCCCGACCTTATCGGCCATTCCAAGCAACCGGGTATCAATTCCGAGGCGTTGCCCTTTCTCAAGGGAGGATGGCACCCCCTGCGCAGATTTGCGGGCATCCCCTGAGGCGTCAAAGCGCATGGCGCTGGCTGATGAGGTTAAGGTGCATGACAAAAGGAGCGCCAATAGTTTTTTCACGATCGTAATTTCTCCCGCATTGTCTTCCAAACCGCCGTTTCGGTCAAAGCAACAAATCCGAGTTCCTTCATCCTTTTATGGTACCCGTTGTATTTTTCGAGGTGAAGCTTGGCTTCGAGGCCCTTCGAGAAGACACTCAGCGCGGAATGATCGTTGGCCAAGTTGTAGAGCACGTCAGGCGCCAGCGGGTCCAGCGAGAGCGCCTTTTCCAGATAGAACACCGCTTTTTCCGTCTGGCCTTTTTTCGCATAGACATTCGCGTTCTTCTGTAACAGACACGCCAGAAATTCCCGGTAAGACAGCGTCCGAAGATAACCGCCGGTTTTAAGACTTTTTTCGGTGAGGCTAAAGGACTCTGCATAGACATCATCCCCATAGGAATCGCCGTTACTGGTCGCCTCGATGTTGCAATAGCTTGAATCTGGTTGAACGTAGCGGAGAAAGGAATGCGACGGCGCGGAAACCGGGTAGATCGGATAACCAAGGCGCTGAGCGATGGCCATATACAACACCGGAAGTGAAAGACAATTGCCCTGCTTGGTATCCAGGAGGTGATTCAGAAAACCGGGTTCATGTCTTCCGTCGGCGAGGGCCGGAAGATCATAGTCGAACCGCTCCTGCTGAAACAGAACAGCATTAAGGGCGTCGATTCTTTTATCAGGGTCCTGTGAATCACCGACGATCTTGTGAACTCTCCCTGCCAAGCGGTCGATTTGCTTGGAATACGCGGACACATTCAAATCGGGGTAGAACTCCCGGGCCAAATTGAGAGCGACCCTCCCAACGTCAAGTTCGTTTTCAGGCAAGGCCATAATCGCCTCGACATTCATCTCAATGGATTTATTTGGAAGAAAATGCGAAGCCAGAAGGAGCGACAGGCAAAAAACAGAGAAGCCAGCGATGGTCGAGGGGATAATTTTTTTGGTGCAACGCGTCTTGATTTTTTGGGAAATCAATGGTGTTCCCCTGACAAAAAACGCCTTGCGCCCCGAGAAATGTAAAATGATTTTCTGAGCGGCTGCGGCGGGAGGGAACCAATTGGACTGGCAAATCTTACTTCATACCACCTAATTGGCAAAGATTTTTTTTCAAGGAATAAATTGGGTTTTGCCGGGGTCCAGGTTTTGCCTTCGAGCGTAAACCTGGGCCCCGTACCGTTCCACAATGATCTTGGTCGGTACAGTCCAGAACAATAAAATATCATTGAGCTGGACGGCCAAAGGCGTGCCGGGGCGACGGGTATCGCATTTCAAATTTCTTATTGCGTTTGTAGTAACAAAGCGAGAGGTCTGTCTCAACGCGATTTTAATGGCGCTGAAATCGCGGGAGGATCAATCAATAGCGCCAAATCCTGTTGAAAATCGCTTTTTTAACGTCAGTAACGCCCCTGTGTAGTCCCCTCAAAAATAGCCCCCATTGCGCAACTGTCTCAGCGAGAGACTGTTGCGAAAGTAAGCATTAAGCCGTCATCCCGGCATGTTTTTGGCCGGGATCCAGGTTCACCGTCGGGAAAAAACCTGGGCCCCGTACCGTTCCATAATGATCTTGGCCGGTACAGTCCAGAACAATAAATTATCATTGAGCTGGACGGCCAAAAACATGCCGGGGCGACGAATTTGTCTATTTCGCAACTGTCCCGGCGCGGGATTGTTGCAAAAGTAAGCCTCTAAGCCGTCATCCCGGTCCTTTTTCTGAGAGTTGTGTTCCCTGTGACGTGCATAAGCCGGGATCCATTCGTTCCGGCGATTGACGTGATAACCCGCCTTAATT
>JAJVIP010000042.1 GCA_022072025.1 Elusimicrobiota bacterium | reverse complement strand
CCACAGATAAAGATATTAGGTATGAAATTGATCCTGAGCGCGTAAGACCTACAGAGCTTAAACTCTTTGTGGGAGATTTCACCAAATTTAAGAATAAGACTGATTGGAAGCCGACAATACCTTTTGAACAGACACTAAATGACGTTTTGAGTTATTGGAGAGAGCAAGTCAAGCTTTCTACCCCTAAGTCATAGTTCACTATTGGTTACAAAATGTGTGTTGTGCGACACTTAAACAAGTTTTTCGATTTTAAAATCATCTAGTCGCTGGCTCAAATTATTTGCAATATCAAGATACCAGTTTACATTACCTTTAAACTCATCCCATTTTATCGGATGAATATATGAGTGATCGTTGCCCGTATGTATTGTATGTTCACCAGGATAGCTGTAACAATTAGTTTTGCTCGGGGCCTTCTTGTTAAACATATTTTTACCAATGATTGTGAATGTCTGGCCTATTTGCCATGTAACGCAACCATTTTGACAAATGTTTTTTATAAAGTACTCATAACTTCCGTTTTTGTCTGGAATCACAACCGCCAGCATACCATTGGTATGACTTGTCCTCTCACCTCTTGTCATTTCTTTTAGAGAATACGATATCTCCCATGGAATCCACTGATCACTTTCCGGTTTTGATAAATCTTTCATATTTTTGGAGATTAGCACTATGGTAGTCGAACTATCAAAAATTTTATCTCTTAGCTTTGATGCGATCGTTTCATCTTTAAAACCCTCAAGGCTTTCGTCGTCATTTTCTCCCTTGTATATGTGGTCATTCATATCTAAAAGATTTTCAAGTTCATTCACATAATGTCTAGCAGTTGTAACAAGTCCAAAATACCCGTCTGACTGGAGAGGTCTAACATCTGCATCATTGTATTTGTAACTAACGAAAATTTTTCTTGACATGGTTTACCTTGTTAAATAAGTGGTAAATAACATGACGGAAACTAGGCTCAGATAAAATACAAGTAATGTTTTTGAGAACATGGAGGAGATCCAGCTATTCCTAGGATTCTTCATATATTTGGAAGCATCCATTGAGTAATCAATGTTTTTTGAATTTCGCTTCCTAACGTCTTCATACAAATCTCTAAACAACCGCTCTTGAGACAGAAAATAGCCGTCTAATATCCAAAAAACTAATACAGGGAAATAGGCTACTAAAATATATCTTTTATCTGAGTCTTTAGCGGCCAAAGCGAACAAAGCTGCAATAAGGGTTATGGCCCAACCTTTTAGATAAAATAAATTACCCGACATTCTATTTATAATGCCTTGTATTAGCTCAAGATGTTTTATCTTATTTTCCATATAAATCTTTGTAAGTTAAATAATTATTGAGTTATTCTTGGCAGACTCAATAGATTATTAGACCATTTTCCATCAGTAACCGTCTGTAGGAATTCAACGCTATGCTGACTTAGTCTGATTTGACAGTAAGCAATGTGTCCGTATTGGTCTTTTACGTACGCCGTACCTCCATTTTTTATCCACTCAACCATAGGAACTCTTAGGCTAATGCCTGACACTCCAGTTGACTCATTAATCCAGCCGTATCGATTGATGGCTTCATGCGGATTCAATAGATTACCACTGGGTTTATCGATTGATGTTATTTTGATTGACATTTTTCTACTCCTTACACAACTACCCTCTAATGAGGGCAGTAAACCTACTATAAACTTGCTTAGTAGAATTGTCAATGGTAGAATTATATATACTATGAACAATTTGACAGACAATGCGAAGAAGGTGTTTATCTATATCACCAAATTTCAATTAAAGAATGGATTTTCACCATCAGTGCCTGAGATCATGAAGGCAACTGGCATCAAGTCGCTCAGGGGAGTGTCCATTCAACTCGAAAAATTGCAGGATTGGGGATTTATTCATCGAGATAAGCAGGCAAGGCGCGCAATTAAGATTTTGATGCCTCCCCTTCCTGATGAAATGACCATGAAATTGCCGCTAGTTGGAGAGATTAGAGCTGGGCTCCCTACGCTAGCTTCTGAAAATATCGAAGGCTATAGAGACGTTTTAACGTCTGATCTTCATGGTCGGAGTGATGCCTTTTTGCTTAGAGTAAGAGGTGATAGTATGTCAAAGGCTCATTTAAATTCTGGAGATATTGTAATTGTTGCTCCTCAACCTGTACCTGATAATGGAGATATAGTTGTTGCTTTTATGCCTGACGAGGAAACGGCAACTCTGAAGCGATTTAAGAAAATGGATGATTACGTGATGTTGCTACCAGAAAGTCACAATCCCGAGTATCAACCAATAATAGCAAGGTCGGTAATGATACAAGGAAAGGTCATAGGGAAACTAGCTGATCACTAGTTAAAAAGCTCTGATAAGCTGACTTTTAGTGACTTTGAAATCTTAGATATAGTAGCGACTGTTGGGTTCTTTTCTCCTCTTTCAACAAAACCCATATAGCTACGATCTACCCCTACCTTAAAAGCCAAGTCTTCCTGAGTCATTCCAAGCTTTTTACGTAGTTCTTTTATCCGCTCTCCTAGCTTAGTATGCGTTTTGCTGATTTTCTTCATGCCCTAAGGCTAGGTCAAATGGGACTATGAGACCAGCTTCTCCTTGTAGCTTTTCTTGACTAATACTGGTAGGATTTACTCAATAAATATCTATAGCGAAAGGAGCTATATGTCAGATGTAGATAAAAAGCAGAGCTGGTTCGCCAAGCACAAGATCCTAACGGGGTTTCTTGTTATTATTTTGATCGGCATGATTGGCAATGCGATGAATGGTGAGGGTGCTAGTACTACTAGTACGACCGCCTCCCCCACCCCGGTCGCAACCCAAGAAATCACCTATGAAAAAGTAGATGCCAAGAGCTTTATCGCCGAATTTGACGAGAATCAACTCTCGGCAGAGAGTAAGTATAAGAGTAAATACGTAGAGCTCAAGGCAAAGATAAAGAATATCTCAGAAGATATCGGTGGGACACCATTCCTATCTCTTGAGCCCGCGAATGCCGCTCAGTACTACATGGGGACAACCATAAAATGTAGTTTCAAGAGTAAAGATGAGCTCATGAATGTCAAAAATGATCAGGCAATAACAATTAGAGGACAGGTTAAGAGTCAGACACTAGGGATAATAACCTTCGATAAGTGTTCAATATCGCAGTAAGCGTCAAAAAAAATACGTCGTCAGTCAGTATAATGGAAGTATGTCCATATACTGGCTGACTTTTTGTAGCAGTAGATAGACATTTTGAATAATGTGGTAGCCATGGTGCTAATTTAATCTTTTTGATCCCTGAATGGGAATTCTTCACTCTTTGTAATGGTTCGTTCATTTTTGCGAAAAGCAAAAATGTATAAAAAGTAGCCACTAGCTCAATAAAATTGAATTAGAGGCTAAATTACTTACTATTTGGAGGAATCGTATGCAAACACATACACCAAAAGAAATCCGTGAAGTGCCGATTGCGGAGTTAAAACCGGCAGACTATAACCCACGTAAGTGGGATAAAGAGGCAATCAGTCAGCTAACTGAGAGTATAGCTCGCTTTGGCTGTGTTGACCCGATCATAGTGAATGGTGCCCCTGAGCGGATGAATGTGGTAATCGGCGGTCACTTCAGATTGAAGGTGACTAGAGATATGGGCTATACAACCATGCCTGTAGTTTATGTAAATATTCCTGAAATCGAGCGGGAAAAAGAGCTCAATCTACGACTTAATCGGAATCTAGGTGAATGGGACTGGGAGCTACTGGCAAACTTTGATCAGACATTCCTGTCTGATGTTGGGTTTTCGAGTAAGGAGTTGGATGATGTCTTCTCTGAAGATATTATTCCGGAGCAGTTTGATCTCACAAAAGAACTTGAAAAGCTGGATATCAAAAACGTCACTATTCAAAAAGGTGATGTGTACCAGCTCGGCGAGAGCCGAATGATGTGTGGGGACTCGACCATAGAATCTGATATGTTAAAGCTACTAGGGAATGAGCAGGCGGATATGGTGATGACTGATCCCCCCTATATTCTTGACTATTTACATGCCAAACGGCATGGCAAACCAACGGAAGGCTTTGGAGCTAAGCGCAATCGCAAATATCTAGAGACTGATGTGTTGCCAGATGATTTTACTGAGCTCTGGATGGGGAACATCGTCAAAATAGCCAAGCCAAATTTTTCGATAATCGTATATGAAAACTGGAAGAATCTTCGCACGATTTGGGGTGAGATGGAGAAATATTGGAAAGTGCGAAATATGATAGTGTGGCACATCCCCAACCGCCACCAGGGATTCTCGGCTAAGTACAAATTCTTTTCCAAGCATGACATAGCGATGGTTGGGACGCACGGCGAGGTAAATCTTAATCTCGAGATAGAGGATGAGCTGGTACAAAATGAGTACGAGACTGCTCTCT
>JAJVIP010000041.1 GCA_022072025.1 Elusimicrobiota bacterium | reverse complement strand
CGCAGGTCCAACACCTGGTGGGAGGTTTGTATCATGACCGCCCCCTGTGAATGACCCTACATGGCGGGGGGGCGTGGCCGCCGGGCGGCGGCATGGCGGCCATTTTCCGGGCGCCGTCCGGCGCCGCGCTCGCTCTGATTATTTTTTTTTCGGTGGACCTCTCCATAGGCTTGCCTTTTTCGGCAAACCCGGGTAGGACTTCGGTAGACAGCCGTGAGTCCTTTTGGGCTTGCCTGGGACCGCCGAAAGGCGGTCCCTTTTTTATTTCCGCCGCCCTCCCAGGCGGCAAAAACGGTTAATAATTGTCCGGCGCGAACCAATCCATTCCAGACCATTGCATCAGCCCGGCGCCGCCGGGACCAGGTCCTGGAACCGTGCCCGCCCGAATTGGCGACAGGCCAGTCCGGTTATCGGTCACGTAAATTAACTGGCCTATTGGGCGTGGCGTCAACACTGCATTCCATTCCGCCGCCGACGCCGCCCAGATTTGATTGACGACACCGTAGTCGGAAATCAACCCCACCCTGGCCGCCTGGCCGTAGGTCAGGGAAACCAAGGAACCAGGGATGGACGTGGGCAAACCCACGGAATCAAACGTCGCACCGAATGCCGAATTGTTGATTTCGATGCCGGTCACCGCGCCGGCGCCGATCGGATCGGCGCGCAAAAACGCGCCGGCGCAATTCAGGATTTGGACGACGCCAAAATCGCCGCCGAAACCCCATTCGCCGTTCGCCTGGTCATCCGATTTGGTGTTGATCAGACTGTCTCTGATGATCGCCCGGCGGTTCGCTTCGACGCTCGCGGCGAGCGTGCCCGGACCGTCCTGCGACAACGAAAACGGGCTGATTTGGCTGTCGCGCACGGTGAGCAGTGAATAATTGCCCGCATTATCGAATTCAGCGATTGGGGTTTTGTAAATGCTGATTCCGCCAGCGCCGCCGCCCGTCGCAGCCTGATACGCACTGTCGAGGGCCTGCACGCCCTCGATGTCCACCCGTCTGGCGCCGCCGATCACCGCGCACCGGTTGGCGGCGAACCCCGATTGATTGATGATCGTGAGATCGCGCAGAACAACCTGGACGATGGGGAACGCCGGCTCTGCGTTGACGCGGACAATCGCGGGGCCGTTGTCCTCGGTTGAATTGCCGACAATAATCAGACCCTCAAGCCCAAAATAATCCACGGTCTGCGTCATGGCCGGACCGCCAGCGGTGAAGACGGCGCCCGCCGCCGCCGAAACGATCACGCTGCCGCTGGCGCTGGCCGCGATATGGACGGGCAGATCGCCCGTCACGAAATTACCCTCGTAAAATCCTGGTTCCAGCAAAATCAGATATGGAAGGGAACGGTAACCGCCGGCGGTGATCATCGCGCCGCGGGAGGCGGCGCAGGCGTTGATCGCCTGCTGGATATCGTCAAAATCAGCGGACAGGCCCGCTGGCCGCGGAACCTGCGCCTGCCCCATCACGCTCGATGTCACCAGCGCCGGGTTGACCGCCGGCGCAACCGTCACCACGCCAGCCCATTGCCGCATGATGGGTTGAGCGCCAGCACCTGGTGCTGATCGAGAAATGTTAATCGCGCGAATTGGCATAAATCAATGCTCCTGCGGCTGCCAACGCCAGCAGCGCCGCGCCGCCGCGGCTGTCACCGGTTTTCCGGGCCGATTGCGCGGCCGCCCGGTTGGCGCCGCGGATGATATTATCCGCGGCCGCGCCGCGGTAAAAATCAAAATTTCTCGACGTCCAATGCAGCGCCACTGGATTTTCCGGCGGCCGTAGCGATCCACGGGGAACGATAACGAGTTTCCTGCCGGGGTATGGCGCGGAACCATCCCGCGACCTATACACCTGGGCTTCGTCAGGCGTGTGAACGAACATCGCTTCGGCGTCGCCCAGGTTATTGAGGGCGTCGCCCAATTTTTTCTCAATGACCCGCTGCGCATCCCTGGTTTCGCGCGTGATGTTTTCCTCGATTCTAGCCCGTAATGA
Source organism: Elusimicrobiota bacterium (assembly GCA_022072025.1). Lineage (NCBI taxonomy): Bacteria > Pseudomonadati > Elusimicrobiota > Elusimicrobiota bacterium. Next base: position 11,887 of record JAJVIP010000041.1, on the reverse strand, counting down.
TCCCATGGGATCTGAAGACCATGAGTTCATTATATGAACAGAATTTCGCAACCCATTCCACAACGAGGAATCAACCTCTGCGGGGTATTCATTAAATATATGTTTTAATGCATTAAAACGTGAGGTGTTTTCCCACATCTCGCGCCACCATGGAACTATAACGTATCGTTCTAATTCGGTACCGGGATAAGCAATCGCCGGGCGGGAAAGTTCCTTGAGGGAGCGGGCAAAAAAAACATCATTACGAACCCCTCCAGGCACGAACCCCGGAAGTGCCAACGAAAACCCATTATCAATGAACCCTGTTTCGGTTGAAAATTTACCAGGAATCAGTATCCGATACTGCCCAAAATGATATGTCATCACCCTAAAAAACGGCCGTTCATCGGATGGGAATGGCTGAGGTTTTCCACCAGGGCGATCGAACATCATCGTGGTCATGGCGGCGGCGGGGGCCAGTCTGAATGCAGGCTCGATGATTTTTACAAACGCAATGTGACGCCTGATCGCTTCCGTGGCGTATACCTCGAATCCGGTAATTTTTTTACGCAATTCTTTAAATGCATCAAAGAATTTATTCCAATCCTCCTGCGACGGACCGTCGCCGAAAATGGCCATGATCCAATCGAATAGCAAACCTATCAGGCTGCCGATAATTGGTGTCATCGAGATCGCCGCGCCAATGATTTGACCGGCGACATCAATCCCTTGTCTCAAAAATTGCGGAGCCAGTCCAACAATCTGTTCGATGATGTTTTGGACTTCCAATTGTTTTCCAACCTCCTGAAGCATTCGCAACACCTCATTTGCATATTGTGACGCGGCCCACCCCGGGGCGATCAGCGCGCCGATTCGATCGGCGAGCGCCGGCGCCCAGTCCGCCTGTTGAACGCTAAGCATATCCGCGGGCTCGCGAAAAATTTCCCGCGCGGGCATCACGATTGGCGCCAAGGCCCGCGCGATCCCTGACTGCTTAATTTGGATTATGGACGTTTGAATAGACATTCAAACAACTCACTTCGCTCGATGCAGCTGATTTGTGATTGTTCCTTAATGATTCGAGCTAGCCAATTCTCAAATCCTCCTTGCAACGCCAGCGCCTTGCCTGTATCGCGGCATTCAGACCATGACTTAACAACATCAATCCCACTTGGACATTGATCCTTGATAAACTCTGTACTCCATGGTGGATATAACGTACTGCAAACCTCGGCGACCACATACCCTTTAGGGGTCGTAAAAAACTCATCGGTCAATGAATCCCCACATCCCGCCAGCGCGGCGGCGGACATCGCCGCCCAACACCATCTAGCCCCCCCCCTCATTTTCCGCCCCCGCCGAAAATCATCCATGCGAGCGCCCCGCCGCCGATGAGCAGGGGCCAATTTACCGTTTTTTTTTCTTCCGGCGGCGGCGGCGGTTGGTAGCCGGGGGGGATCACCGGCATCCCCGGTGCGGCGGCCGGAGGCGAAAACGGATTGGGCGCTGGAGCGCCTGGCTGGGGCGCTGGCGCGAACGGGGCGGTCATCGGCGGCGCCGGGGCGCCGGGGCGCGGCGGCGCCCCTGGAATCAATCCCGAGACCTCACGGGCCATGTCGAAAATATATTCAGCCCGCGGCGCGACGAAAAGCCGGGGGATCTTGCGGAGCGGTTTGCCGGCGTCCTTGCCGGCGAACGCGGGAAATGTCTGGCCCGGCGGCGCCCGGTTGGCCTCGCCAGTTTTAATCCACATTTCCGCGATATCGCCCCACGTCAAATTCTGTTTGCCGTTTTTCGCGGCCAGATCCATGGCCGCGCCGGCGTAAATCGGGCCTGCGTTATACGATGCGAGCGCCAGCCGCCACATGTCGGCGACGCTGAATTGCTGCCCGTTCCTGGCCGCGTAATTGGTTAGCAGCCAGTACAAATAAACCAGGTACCGCGTGCCCAAATTGATGTTGATCGCGGGTTCGAGCAATTGCGTTTTCGTCACATTCACGTTGTCGAGTTCCGGCAACCGCGCCGTCGGCAATGTTATTTGCATGAGGCCGAATGCATGCCCGGCGTCGCCCACGGCCGCCGGATCGCCCGCGCTCTCGACCGTGATCAGCGCGGACACTATCCCCTCGTTGTCCTGCCCCGCCGCGCTGTTGGCGCGGATGGCCGTTCGCCAGCGCTCCCAGACTTTTTGAAACGTGGCCCGGCTCTGCCGTTGCGGGTAATGATCAATTTTCGCCGCCATCAGTAACCGCCTCCAACCGGGGCGCCGTAGGCCGGATCTAGGCCAGGGCCGCGGGTTTGGTACAGATAACGATCCCACATGCAGATCAGGCCCCATGTGGGCGCCGGCGACACTGGCGGGCTGATCACACCGGCCTCGGCCCACGAATGCGTGGGCATGGCCGCGGTGAATTTATACGTCTGCGGAACCAGGCCCTGGGCGTTATTCATGCGGGCGCCGCCCGCGATGATCAGCAACATATCGCCTATCGGCCGCTGCCAGATTAAGGCGCCATTAATCACGACGTACCACGCATAGCTGTTCAGTTGCGCGAAGGACGGGATCGGCGCGGGATCTGGCTCAAAATCCAGCGCGAACCGGAAACCGATCGATTTGCCGGCGGTTCCGCTGGGGTAAACATCGCGGAAAACCCTCGTCAGCAGCGGCGCCGGTGACGGGTTGGGCGCCGGGTTCCAGCGCTCGATCAGTTGAGCGCGGTCCTGCGTGTCGAAGGGCGCGAAATTCCATGGCGGCAGCGGCGCGTATCCGTGCCCTGGTCCTTCGCGCAATTTATTGAGCGATCGCGCATACGAGGGTATGACGCGGGTGATCTGCCCGCCAGCCTCGTGGGCGCGGTAGGCGCGTTTATGACCGCGCAGGTTAATCGCCGCCTCCAGCGGGGGCCAGGCCGTTTTTCTCGGCGGTGTATTCCCCCGCGACACTTTCATTCACCAGCAATTCCCCCTCGAAATAAACCTCGACGAGGGCCACGGTGAACGGGTTGTTGTTAAAAACCTGCATCGTCATGTCCTGGTTGGTGCCCACATCGAATCCGCGGGCCATCAGGATATAGGGCAATTGCGCGCTGCCGGCGATGACGGACAATGGGGCGGTTTGCCCGGTCGAGCCCTGGGCGTCATTGAAAAAGTTTTGAGAATTCCCCGCGCCGATCTGGACGCGGAGCCCCGCCAGCGCGCTGGCGGGGTTCGTGACAACTTGGAACGAGCGGATGCGCACGCCGCTGCCGCGCGTGCCCACCCTCCAGTTCTGGATTTCCGAGATCTGCCCTGGGGCGATCTCGCGGAATTGCAGCACACCAGCATAGGAGCGCTGGATGACGCCGTTGATGGTTCTGACCGGCTCGGCCATGATCAGGCTCCGGGTCCGGCGGCGCCCGCCAGCAATTTCTGGAACGCAATCCCCTCCAGCCGGCAACAGATTTCGATCCGGCTGTCGAGCCTGTAGGGACCCGTTGCATCCTCATATTGAGCCCATATATTTTGCGCAGCCGGCGCGCCGGCCAGCCCGAAAAACAGCTGGACGCCGAAAGAGGATTTCTCGAATAAAACCTTGGCGCCGGCCTCGACCCACGCCGCCTTAAACAGGTTATCCGCACCTGCATAATTGAATGATGGCGTCATTTCCGTCAGCGAGGCCGTGGCGGCGATATCGGTGGGGTTCCAAATCGCCGCGAAGGCGTTGCTTTGAACCGATCCGATTTGCCCATCGCCGATCATCGGCGCGGGGGTGTCCGCGGCGCTGTCCTGCGTCCACACCCGGGTGCAATACGTGGACACGTCTTGCATCCACAACGTCGCCGGATTGCGACGCGGGGCGGGCGGAGCGCCGGCGGCGTCCGCGGGTGGCGTCGGCGCGACCGCCCATTTCCAGCTAATCCCCGTGACGAGGAAAAGCGCGACGTTGTTGGGGATCTGGCCGGCTTGGTTCAAATTGGTCATCCAGGATTGAACCGGGCTTGGGATTGGCGAGAAAAATTTGAGCGCGCCGCCGTCGGCGGCCAGCGCCGCGCGGATGGATCCGGCGGGCGGCGTGGCGCCCACGCCCCAGCCATCCGGAAATTGCCGCGTGTGGTACAGCGGTGTCTGAATGGAATACGCCGCCCCCCCGACAACTGAATTGACGCTGTTGGCGAGGTTTGGCGGCAACTGAGAGATAATATTTTGGACCATTGCCGAGGCCATGATGACCTCCTTTCATTGTTGGATGGTTAGCGTCCGTAGCCGCCACGACGTGCGAATCGTGTTGGTTCAATCATGTTCTGCTGCCAGCCGGGGGCGAAAAATCCCTGGGCGGCCTGAGGCGCGAAAATCCCCTGCTGATTTTCGATGATCATCCCCTGCTGCGCATTCCGATTTGCATTGAACGCCCACAACGCCGCCGCCTGCGGCGAGGGCTGAAGAGCGTTCATTCCCGGCGACCACATGCCCTGAGCCGCGTCACCGGATTTTTTCCGCGGCGGCAGCGGCGGGCGCTCCGCTTCATCCTTCATCGCGATATTGAACAGATACCAGCTGCCATGCACGCTGGCGCCGCCCACGGCGGCGGACAATCCGAGATCCTTGCTGCCCATGGTTTTCACGCCGAGGCCGATGGCGAGCGATGTTGCAACCTTGACGCCGGCGAGACCGCCCCAGGTGGAAACCATTTCGTTTTCGTAGGCCATCTGGCCTACTTTTTCGGCCACGTAGGCGGTGGCCACGCCGGCGGCGGTGCCTTTGGCGGCCTCGAACAAAAATTCCGCGTATTTATTCACGAGCGCCTCCCTGCGACTAGCGCCGCAATTGTTTCAGAAAATAGTACACGAGGGTTCCTCCCGCCGCAAATGCCGCGATTTTCATGGCGCCGTCAAACGCGCCCGGGCGTGGAATCGCCTGTTTTTCCATGACGCCGGCGGCTATGCGCGAATACGCCAAACACTCGTCGCGATCGCCGCCCCCCTCCTTGCAGGACTCCATCAGTTTCCGGACCTCGATGGCCGTGGCGGCGACATCCGAATCAAAAGCCTGCGTGATCGAGGCGATGGCGTGCCCCATGGACACCAGCCCGGCGCCGGTGATGATGCGCGCGCCCCAGGGCAACAAAAGGCCGAGCGCGCGTTTATCCGGTTCGATGATCGCGCCGCCCGGCGGCGCCTCGCCCGGCGGCGCGGCGTTCAGGTCCTTCGGGATGATCACGGTGACCGTGAACAATTCCGGTGCGGGCGCGGGCGCGGTCATGCCGTGACCGCGCGCGGCGGCCTCCAGGCTGGTGATGATGGCGTCCACCTGGCCGGCGCCGGCCAGCGCCACGCGCCAGCGATCGGCGCTACCGTCGCCATAGTAGCGCTCGATGACGCGCGCGGCTGCCGCGGGAGGTTTTCCTCCGCTGTGCAGCCGCTGCATGGCGTAGACTCCCCAGGCCTCGGCGATGCGGGCGTGGGAGCGCCAGCGCGCGCTGGCGCGCTGGAATTCGTCCCGGACGCGGCGCAGCTGCGCCGCGAAATACATCAGGTCATTGGGCAGATTATTCGCGTGCGCGGTCATTTATTGACCCTGGTGATGAACCAGCCGAGGCCGAGGCCTGCGGCCAGCCATGGCCAGCGCGGCGGGCATTCGCAGGTTTTTTCCGGCGGCGCGGCGCCGCCTCCAGCGCCGCCGTATTCCGGCGGCGGCTGGAATTCCGGACGGATTCCCGGCGCCGCGGGGGCGGGCGCCGGGTTGAACGCCGCCGGCGGCGTGTAGACCGCCGGCGCCGCCGCGGGCATCCGTTGTTGCTGTTGCGCGGCGGCGTTGGCGGGTCCCGCGTATGTGGCGATGATCGGTTCCGGCGCGCGCGCCATGGCGATCAGCGGATCGATGATCGCGGCGGGCGGGAACGCGGTTTTCGCCGCCGCCACCGCTCGAAGCGTGGCGGGCAGCGCGTTCATCGCCGCGCCCGTGAATAAACGATCGCATTCAACGGGATCAGCGATCACGCCTGGGCCCTCGATCAACATATGGATGTAATTTTCACCATCCAATGAAACCACGGTTGCGCGCGCGTCGAGACCGAGCGCGCGCGCCAGCGCGCCAATCACGATCGTCATGTCCACGCAATTTCCAACCCCGGTCATCCAAGTTTCCATGGCGGGCCTGATCATTTGATTTGACGTGGGGTGAGGCGTGAACCGCACGCGGTTTTTCACCGCGTCGAAAATCCGCCGCCATTGCGCGGCGGGGTTTTGCGCGCCGGCGGTCAATTCGCCGGCGAGGCGTTTCACCGCCGGATCGGCGGAATCAATTATGAACCGGCGCGTGGCCGCGCGCAGGATCTGATCCGCGCCGCGCGGTCCCCCGTTCAGTCGTTCCATCATGACCACCCTCCGGCAGTTGCTGTTGTTGCGCGGCCGCCATGTCGGCGGCCATTTGCGCATGAATCGGCCTCACATATTTTTCCCAACGTTCAACTGGAACGTCGGGCGCCATGGCGGCGAGGTTTGCGTGCAGGACCTCCCAAGTTTGCGAGGCGCAGAACGTAAGGATGTCAGGTTGATCCCGGTAACGCCGCAACACGTAATGATACGCCCCGGCCCACACCTGATCGGCGTTGTCGCGGGCGAGGCGCACGATGTCCGCGACGAACGCGGCGAGGCGCTGTTCAAAATCCATCGGTTCATCAAGCGCCGGTGGCGGGGCGCCGGCGTTCGTGTTTTTCGTATCCAGCGCCGCCGCCGCGGCGGGCGGCGGCGGCGGCAGGGCGCGGGATTTCAGCCATTTTCCGGCGCCGTCGAGCAGGTTTTTCACGCCCTCGCTCTCGATGAATTTCAGCTCTGGATTGACCGTGGCCAATTTGAGCTGGAGTTCATTGATTTTTTCCTGCTGAGCCAACAACTCTTCGTGGCGGCGCTCGGCCGCCGCGGAAATTTCGGCATGACGCTGGGCCTGAAATTCGGCCATGCGTTCATAATAATCGCGCATCATTTGCGCGGCCTCGTTGCCGTTCGCGTTTTTCACATTCGATCCGAATGCGTTGACTAGCGCTGGCAGGCTGGAGATCAGCGCGGCGAGCGTCGCCGCGAGCTCACTCTGCGGCGGCGCGGGTTCGCGCGCCGCGCGCTCGGCCAATTTGAGCAATAAATCACTCTGCGCGCCCTGATAGCGCGTGATTTTTTCCAGAGAGCCGTTGAGGCTCTCCAGCATTTTGGCCTGCTGCGTATAGCTGCCGGCCATCGCCTGGACGGCGCGGTGAAGCGCCTCGACGCCCATGGCGGGCGCGGCGGCCGCGCCCGCGGCGGCGTCGGCTGCATCGCCGGCGGGAATGGGTTCCGGCGGGTTCTGGGGAATTTGTCCCCATTCCTCGTAATCGCTGCCGGTCACCTCAAATTCCTGTTGCATCAACACCGTCCGCGCCTGATTGACCACGCGGATTTTGTAGCGGCCGGCGCCGAACCGGCGCAGGACCTCCCAGATTGATGGGGAAAATTTATCGCGGGTCACAGAGCCCTGCTGATGCAGCAGGCGCCAATCTTCGATTCCCGCATGATACCACATGGTTACGCGAACCGTTGACCCCGTGTAATCCCATTGATGTATAAGGTCGAAAAACGAAATGTCGCCACGTTTGAACGCGGTGATTTTGGAAGTCGCGCCGGTCACGGTCACGGCGCCCTCAATGGCGCTTTTACCGGACATATGGCTCTCCCTCCACGGGTTCATCTGGGTGAGTGGGCGCGAGCGCTCGGGCGGCGGCGGGGAAGCGCCGTCCGCCTGATTCACCGGCGGCCACCTGTGGGAGCGTGATCTCCGGCGCTGGACGGAATTCACCGCACCAATCATGGTACCGGGTTTCCGGCCACAACTTCGCGCCGCGCCCTTGAGGCGCCCAGCGGCGGCATTCGCCGCGCATGGGCTGATTGGGCGTTTCCGGCGCCCAAAAATCACACAAATCACAGGCGCGGGCCATTATTTGTTTTTTCCGGTTTTCTTGGCGCCCTCGATGAGGGCGTCAATGACCTCGGTGGCAGGAACCGCAACTGTCGTTCCGCTCCATTCCACGGACGCCCTTTCAAGGGCGCCGCGCAGTTTGAATTCCCCGCACCATTCATCGCTGGCTATGCGCGGCCAGATCGGTTCCAGGCGCCCTTGAGGCGCATGGCGGCGGCATTCGCCGGCGCGCCAATAGGCGCAGTTTCCGCACGCGATTTCCCCGCCGCTCATTTTTCCGCCTTTCTGGCGCGCGAATTTGCGCGCCGTTTGATTTTGCCCGAGGCTTGCGGCGCTGGCAAATCCTCTCCCGGCTGGCGCCGGGAAACATAATCCCGCGCGTTCATCTGGACGATCAATTCCATTTTTTCCAGCACCAGGATCCGTGATTTGGCGGTGGTGCGCGGCGTACGTTGCAACCGCTGTAGATCGGATACGCGGACGCACCCGAATAACCGCTCGATGCGTTGGAAATCCTGCAGGTTTCGTTTCGCGTTTTTGCGCGAAAACAAAATTTTTCCATTCATTCAAAAACCTCTTGACATCGTTCAAATTGAACGATAACGTGTGTTCATCATCACACATCAATGGTGATGATTCAACAAGGGACAATAACCATGGAAAAATCCGACACCGATCGTGAATTGCAAATCGCCCTGGCCGCCCTTGACGGCGGGCTGGATCATCTGATGGCCGCCGCCGCGGCGGCCATGAAAAACGTCCAGATCCTGTTTGATTCCACCCATACGCCGGATGAGCCGGCGGCGCTGCTCTGGCGGCTGGCTGAGGCCTCCTTTTCCGAGGCGGCGGAAATCCGGAGTGGCCTGGGCCGCAAACACGATCCCATTTCGGCCCGCGGCCACGCCGCGGGCGTGGTTAGATACTATCTCGACGTTTTGGCTTATTGCCATGACGTCGAAAAACTCCACCTCTCGTACTACGAAAAAAACCATGGCGGCGGCGATGACCGCGGTTGAATGGGAAATTCTCGCCGCGCGGGTGGCTGCGTTCCGGCGGAGGCTGGCGGAGGCCTCGACGCCAGAGTACCAAATTCTTGTCGCCGGCCAGCTGGGCCGGACGCCGCGGCGGCGATCGGCGGAAAACACCCGTGCGGCGGTGGATGCGTTCACGTCAAATTTGTTGGCGGAGTTGTCGGCGCGGGCGGCCGCGCCCGCGGCCGGAAAAAACAATGACGGTTGAATTCATCCTCGCGAATGCATTGTGGTCGAAGATCACGCTGGCGGTGATCGCCATGGATCGGGTCTTGGCGGAGTCGCGGGCGGGGGGGGCGGCGATCGAGAATGCGTGGATGGCGATCCATGTATCGCTGGCCTTGGCGGACGGGGTTTACCGTGAGTTGGCGGCGGAACCCGATCCGCTCCGCCGGGTCGAGCTGCTCGCTGATCTGAACAGTTGTTGCGCCAACTGCATCAAGGGGTTGGATTTGTTGTGGAGTTTGATGGATGGCGAGGGGCCGCCGCAACGGGCGCGGGAAAAAATTGAATAGGAAACATAATCATACAAGCAGGACATTTTTTCCGGCGCAATCCGCGCGCCCGCGGGCGCGCGCCCATTGGTTCTACGCCAGATTCAGGATCGCCCAGGTCCTCGACGACATCGAATGGCGTTACCGCGGCAGGGGCTGGTTCTGGTTTTTCCCATCGGACCACTATATATGGTGTGCGCGGGCCACCAGCGCCCGCCGCGAAAAAACCAAATGACCGCCGCCGGCGGCCGCCGGGATCGGGGCGCGGGATTGTCCCCACGCACGTGGGGGTGAACCAAACCGGAAAACCTCTCGCGCCCCGATCCCGATGTCCACCGTCAGCAGAAAAAAATGACCACGCGCTCCCGCGCGTGGCGGCGGGTTGCGGGCAGCGCCGGCGCCTGGCGCTGCCCAATCTGCGCCATGCCCTCCTGGCGCTCCTGGTGCGCAAATTGTCTCCAACCCATCCAGGCCGTTCCCGCCGCCGCCGCCAGCGCCGCCGCCCGCAACCCGCCGCCCATCACCGCCGCCGCCGCCGCTCTTACCCAACCCATCCGCCATTTAGCCACCGGGCTGTTCGATAATCTGCTAGCCGGCGGACCTCCCTTCGGCGGCGTGATATTGCTGGCCGGCGAACCCGGCGCCGGCAAATCAACCCTCGCCCAACAATGGTGCGCCGCCGCCGCCGCCAGCGGCAGGACCTCTCTGTACATCACCGGCGAGCAAATGGCTGGCCACGCCGCCGCTTCCATCGGCCGCGTCGCCGCCGGCGCTCCCCTGGAAAAAATCCTGATCCTCGCCGGCCCACACCACCAGGTGGCTGCCGAGGCCATCCCAGCCGCGCCAGCGGCGGCGCTGGTGATTATTGATTCGTTGCAGGCCGTCGGCTCGTTTTACCACGGCCCGGGCTCTCCCGGCGCCCTCGCCGCCGTCACCCGCGCCGCCATCGCCACCGCCGGCGGCGGCGCCGCCGTGGTCCTGGTTTCACAAATCGAGCGCCAGGGCGGCGTGCGCGGCGGCCGCGGCGCCGAGCACCTGGTGGACGGCGTGCTGTTCATCCGGGCGCCGCGCCCAGGCGCGCCAGGGCGGGAACTGATCCTGCACAAATACCGTTTCGGGCCCACAAACCGGGCCCAGGCCCGCATGACCGCCGCCGGCCTGGTCGAAGTCCGGGAATAACCCACGCCCCCTTCAGGGCCGCCACGCGCGCCCAGCGCTGGCACGGAAATTGCAAACCCCCCCTTCCCCCGCCCGGCCGCGCCAGCGGCCTTCCCGCCGCGCGCCCGCGCGGCCCGTCCGGCCCGCGCCCATGGCCCCCGGCGCGGGCTTCCGTTTCAAACCAAGCCCGTGCAACGTGTTCAAACTGAATTAGATAGATCTAGATCGAAGGTAACGATCTTTGAATGCGTTGCATCCATGCAACGCACCAGATGTAATGGACGCGCAATCGCCGCTGGCTGGCTCCGGGCTGCCGGGCCGCTGGCGGCGGCCGGCCGATCGGGTGGGCGTGTATTGCGCCTGAAAATCAATAATACGGAAAATGCGAAGACCCATGCCCGGGCGCCCGGGCATGGGCCTCTCCACGCGCCGGCAACCGCCGGCCAAACTAAATCTTGTCGGGGGGGTCGTCTTTTTTCCGGCCCGTCAGGGCCGCCAGCAGCCCTGCCGCGAATGTGTCGCCGGCCGCCGCCGCCTCCAACGCCTGCACCAAGGGCGTGGCCCCCCTGGCGGGGAGCGGCGCCGGACCAGACGGCCGCGGCCGCGTAACGTCTTTTGATATCATTGATGTTTCCACCGCCGCCGCCGGCGGCGTGCAATCGCCAAACAACGCGTCGCTCACACGCCCGGCGCCGCGCGCGATGGCGTCAAAAACCTGACCAGGCCAACGGAATCCCCCAGATTCCAGGCCGTTTTCCCGCGCCAGCGCCGCCGTCTCCCGCGCCGCCGCCGCGCGCACCTGGGGGTCCGCGCAGCGGCGGAACGCCGCCACCATCGCCCGCCAAATGTCCAGCCCCTCCCCCTCCAACGAATAACTATTGCCACTCTCGCGGCGGCACTCATCGGCGGATTTCATCACCACGCGGCCCGGTTTCGTCTCAATCAACCCCGCCAATTTCAGCCATTTCGAGTGACGCCAAATCGTCACCCGGTGACAACGGCGGCGCCGGGAAATTTCGCTTTGCCACATCGCGATTTTCGGAACTTCCCAAGCCGGGTGATCCGGCGATCCATTAGATATTTTCAGGGTTTTTCGCCAACCCGCGTTCATGATCACGCGGAGAGTGTCAGCCGCGGCCGGGGTGATTTTTTTCTCGCGCACCAGCGCGCCCAGGCGCAGGTCCAACACCTGGTGGGAGGTTTGTATCATGACCGCCCCCTGTGAATGACCCTACATGGCGGGGGGGCGTGGCCGCCGGGCGGCGGCATGGCGGCCATTTTCCGGGCGCCGTCCGGCGCCGC
>JAJVIP010000040.1 GCA_022072025.1 Elusimicrobiota bacterium | reverse complement strand
GCGCACCTCAGCGTTTGCTGGCGGCGTGAAAATAAAAAACAAAACTAAAAAATCGCGGGGCGACATCAAAAAAACGGTTCACTCTTAAAAGCCACAGATTATTGTCTTGCTACTGGGGAGTACTAAAAAGAACGTTTGGGAGAATCCCGTAAGTGAAATTTAGTTTGGGGTCTGGAAGCATCCCTTGGTGGGTGAATATTTCTGCGCCAAACGGGATCAGAAGGAGAAAATGTTGAAGAAGGTAGAGTCCAAAAATAAATCGGAACGCGGAAAACTGGAATTTGGAAATTGGCTTGGTTAAAAACATGCTGGATCCAATGTCCAAGAATCAGACCGGCCTTTGGTTTTAGTCCGAATGATAACACGAACACGTTCCGTGTCTTCGGGTAAATCAAATTCCTTTCTTAACGGACCGCCCTCCCGCATCCCATAACAATATACCGACTGCCACAGTACTTCGGGAAGCCGCTCCAAACCCCTTCAAAATCTTTGATCCGGTTTGATACCCAGCCATATTGAAGGTCCCAACGATCCCTATCAACAATGCCAACCAATATCGGAACAGAAGCCCTCGCCGATCCATTGGCACTGACCACACTTCCGGCATCAAAATTTGCGCCTCTGGGGCCCCCGCCAATTAATTTCTTCTCCAAATCGCCCAGTTTAATATCAGAGCAAAACCAACCCAGAGCAGATACGGAATCATAAGAAAACCAGCCAGCGGATTGATCTTTAAGAAAGAATAAACGGTCAACGCAATCATGAGCCAGAGTGCGCCCATTTCAAGCAGAGCCCAACCGATTTGATGGCGGCCAAAAAAGATCCAAGACCAAGCGGCGTTTAAAACGAGTTGGATGAGAAAAAAAACCAGGGTTGTTGAAATAAATGAATCTTCGCTTCTCTTTTTCCACACCAACCAAGCCGCCACACTCATCAGCGAGTACAGGATTGTCCAAGCGATGGGAAAGGCGAGAGCCGGGGAAGTCCAACTGGGCTTCTGCAGAGATTGGTACCACTCGCCCGGTTTGAATTGAGATCCAAACCAGCCGGCCGAAAAAGAAGCCATAAACCAGAACAGAAGCGCCAGTATATTTTTCAAGTTGAATACCTCAGTTTTTATATTTTCCGCGAATCATAAGCCCAGAACAATAAAAGTTGAAATCTTGTTTTTGATAATACGCTTTCTCATGTGTCTCTTTAGCATCCTGAGTTACCGACGGAGTGTCATCCCGAACGAAGTGAGGGATCTCTAGATTCCTTTTCTAAATAAAATAATTGGAAGAGATCCTTCGTCGGAAAAGACCCTCCTCTGGATGACAAAGCGCATAAATTTCCCTCAAATTTACTCAGGATGCTAAAGAGATACTTTCTCATTATGCGCTATTGTGACGCCCGCTCCGCGCGTTCTTTAATTTTTCTCAACATCCCAGAAAAGATTATCTTGTGAAATGGATATAAAAAATACCAATAGAGGAGTCCTCCAATTCCCGCGGGATCAAACAAAGCTGTTTGACGAATTTCAGAATCTTTTCCTTTTTCCTCAACTTCAAACTGCAACCAGGCGCGACCGGGGAGTTTCATTTCAGCTCTTAACCGCAGAAGTTTTCCGGGCTCGAAGGCTTCGACACGCCAAAAATCCAACGCCTCTCCAACAGAAATATCACTCGGGTGCCGGCGACCGCGCCTAAGCCCAACGCCTCCTAAGAGCAAATCCAAATATCCCCGCAGCTTCCATAGAATCGTCCCAAAATACCAACCGTTCACCCCGCCGATTTTTTGGATTGGTTCAAACGCCTGAGATCTCGGCACCGAGACCATGAGACTCCGTGAATCCACAATTCTTGTGCCAAATTGGTCTCCACCCCATTTTTTTTGAAGTCCTGTTGAGGACATCGCATCGCACCATCGTGTTTGTGAAAATTCTTGATCCTCATTATTCAAGGCGCTCTCAATCGCCTTCTTTAAACCCATCGGAGCTATCCCAAACATGGTTTCGGCGGAATGATCCTGCACAATGGTCGGATGTTCGATGCTTTTAACAAGTGTTTGGCCAATGCGCGCGTACACCGGCGTTACCAACCCCAGCCACAGCCCCGATAGATGCGGTGTGAGCACAGGAACTGGAATCATAAACCGCCTCAGTTTACGCTGGTGGGCGTACTCCTTCATAATGTCCGCGTAAGAGACTTGGTCCCGTCCGCCTATTTCAAATATTTTTGACTCTTGAACCGGCAGGTCAATGGCTCTGATGAGAAATTCGAGTAGATCAGAAATGGCTATAGGTTGGGATTGAACTCTCACCCAGCGCGGCGTGATCATGACCGGCAACCGTTCGACCAATGCTCTCACTATTTCGAAAGATAAGGACCCAGAACCAATGACAATGGACGCCCGCAATTCCAGGCATATTCCACCAAAGGTTCGAAGAATTTTCCCAACTTCATGGCGACTGCGAAGATGCGCGGACAAATTCTTTTTATCATCGCCAAGACCGCCCAAATAAATAATTCTCTTCACACCTTGAGTTCCCGCGGCCCGAGCAAAGTTTTCCGCTCCCCTGCGTTCCAACTCTTCAAAGCGTTCCCCTTCCTGCATGGAATGAATCAAATAAAAAGCCGTGTCGATGCCGTTCAGCGCTTTGTTTAAACTGGCCAAATCAGAAACATCCCCGGCGATCACTTCAGTCGAAGATTTTGTTTTGCCCCTTAAGTTTTCGGGTCGACGAACCATACACCGGAGGTTCGCATTCGATTTCTCAAGCAACTTAAGCAGCCGCCCTCCAACATAGCCGGTGGCACCGGTGAGCAAAATCTTTTTCTCAGGGGGTCCATTCATGTTATCCCCACCCTACAAATTGAACGTTTGAAGCAGATGCCTCGCCAAAGGATTGGGATATTTCCTACGCCGACTCACCAGGTAGAGGTTTTCATAAATGGGCTCGGGAAAAATCCAATTCACGGCAACCAATTGTTTCTCTGGCTTGCTGACCGAAACTGAATAGGCGTTAACCGGCGCAATGCCAAACTTCTCCAAAGCCAGAAGCCTCGCCACTTCGACATTTTGAACTTCCGCAACAACGCGGGGAGTGAGTTTGCCTGAAGCCAATAAATCCCGCACCTGAGTATAGACCTGAGTCGGCGCCGCTGGAAGAATAAATGGGATTTCCCGATGCTGATCAATTCGAAGCTTGTACTTTTTAGCGAGATCCATGTGAGCCGCAAAAACGATCGGGATTTTTCCGACATGTCGGCTTTCGCACTCCATTCCCTCTCCCGGTGAAACGGCTGTTTCTCCAAGAATGATGTCGATACTCATGTTTTCCAAATTTCCAAGAAGATCCTCCAAGGGGGCTTCTTGCAAGCGGACATGCGCTTGCGGATGAGCCTTGAGAAGATGGTGAATAAGGGCTTTCGAAAATATTCCCGGCATCCCATTGACCACGCCGATGCGGATGGATTCCCTCGGTTTGGTGATGCCGGCTTGAACCGTGTCTTGCATTTCCTGGGCTAGGCCAAAAATTTGTTTCGCGTAATCAAAAACGGTCCGCCCCTCTTCCGTCAGCGTCAGTTTGTTTTTGTTCCGGTCAAACAGATTTTGCTTAAGCGATTTTTCGAATTGTTTGAGCTGGGCGCTTAAGGTGGGCTGGGCCAGATGCAGAATTTCACAGGCCTTGGTGATCGACCCTTCCTTGGCGATCACGTAGAAATAATAAAGGTGATGGTAGTTGAGCGGGATCATTTATTTAACCTATAGATAGAGTTTAAATTATCTATTGGAATTATAGCTGGCTCGCCCGTTAATATTCCAGCGGGACATTGAATGCAATGACTGAATCACCTGACTCTCGATGGTGGTTCGGGGAGGAGGAAAAATGTTAGAGACCTACGCCAACTTCCTAAACAGCCTTAACGAGTCTTCGCCGAATGATCTGAAAGATCGGGTCACCCTGAGACTCCAGTTCAGCGCCAAACCGAAAGAAGTGGAACGCTGCGCGCAAGATGTTCGCGACCTTATCTTATCCATGCCAAGCATCAGCGAAAAGATTCATTCCTGGCTCAAAAACCCTTCCATTTCCACAGAGGACAAACGCCTTATATTTGACTTGACTGGTTATCTGCACCATCCCTTGGACGTCATTCCCCACCGGCACACTCTATTCGCCTATTTGGAAGACGCTTACATGACCGGCTATGTCTTTAAAAGACTTTTCGAAATCAACGAGGCACTTCGACAATCCGCCTCAGAGGAGGTTTCACAATGGAGAGATCACCTCCCCATTTGGTTAACCCACGCAAAAAAAGTCATGCCCTACGAAGCGCGGAAAATGGAGCGCATGGTCGATGAAATCATCAACAGCAAACTGAGCCTGGCATGCCCGCCAAATACTCAATCCGAGAGAGATGAAACTCTCGACAGGTGGGCGGAAACGCCGGCTGTCCAAAAAGGAGTCTCCACACGAGAAAGACTGGAATCGGTCATCAGCACGCTCAGAGGGGACCAAAACTATAATCCACCTCTCAGCGGGCAATACGCAGCTGCTTGATGACCCTGTCGAACCGTCGTTGAGCTGGTGGTCCGAACGAGAGACCAAGTTCAACAATGCGACCGTGCAGAAAACAGAGGCAAGCACCCGAAATATCTTTGGGTGCTTGCCTCTTCTAATTTCGAGGTGGTTTTAACTCTAAATTTCATTAAGCGGAATGATTCAGTTGAATCGTACCTAAAGGTACTGCACAAGACGCTGTCGCCCCGGCGATCTTTTGGCCGGGGCCCAGGTTTTCCCCACGAAGAAAACCTGGATCCCGGCCAGAAAACATGCCGGGATGACGGCACTAAAATATTTATTGTTGATAGACGGGAATGGCTGTTCAACCGAATTATTCAGGTTAACCACATTGAAAACTGGATTGCCCAGAAGGAGAGTGGCGATCCTTCGAGCGATCCTCCCTCGGGCAATCCATAGACACTTACTCGTGTCGCACTGTGATTTTTTTTACGTCCCTTTGAGCGTCGGCTTTTTTGGGAATGGTCACGGTGAGAACCCCTTTTTTGAAAGAGGCATCCGCCTTGGCGCTATCAATTCCTTCTGGAAGCGCAAACGTCCGATGGAAGGAACCATAAGAACGTTCTGCGCGGTACCAATCTTTCCCTTTGTCTTCGCTTTCGGTTTTCTTTTCGCCGCGAATGACAAGTTCGTCATTGGCCAGTGAAACTTGAACATCTTTTTCGTCCATCCCCGGCAGTTCGACGGAAACACGGATTTGTTTGTCGTCTTCGGTTATATCCGTACGGGGCATGAAGTCCCCCTGATCTCGCTGCTCCATCGCCCCGCCTGAGAAAGGGGACATATCCCAGAAGCCTTTGGTGAAGTTTTCAAAAACCCGGTTGATCTCGCGATGAAGCGAATCAAACGGATCTCCGTCGCTCCTTTTGATGGGAAGGCTCTTCTTTCCTGATTGTTTGAATGGAATAAGGTCTTTGATCGACATATCAATCACCTCCTGAATATTATGCGGCATGCACCTGAATCTTGCGCGGCTTGGCGCTTTCCGCTTTTGGCAACACAAGATGAAGTACACCGTCTTTTACCGTTGCTTGAATCCGATCTCGATCCACCTCCGCCGAGAGCGTAAAGACACGACGGTAGTCACCCGTCTCATATTCTCGATAGGTGGGTCTAAAGTTTGGATGATTCTCAGGTTCAACCTGACCACGGATGGAAAGGACGTCATTTTCAAGCGTGAGATCAACACCCTTTTCGTTCACCCCCGGCATATCAACGTCCAGCAAATAGCTATCGCTTGTTTCGATAATATTTGTCGCTGGGGTAAATACGGCCTCGGGTTTGTCCTTCCGCTCCATTACTTGAACTTGTTGCCCATTGCTTGTCTGAAGTTGTTGTTCTTGATTTGTCATGGCAGTCACCTCCTATTCATTACGCTGCTTTCACAGAGATTCGCTTTGGCTTTTCAGCTTCAGCTCGCGGAAGAGTCAAATACAGAATTCCGTTTCGGTACTTGGCTTCGACTTTTTCTGTTTCAACTTGGAATGGAAGTTGAAAGATGCGTACAAACGAACCTTCCGGACGTTCTTGGCGAACCCAATTCTCACCGCTTTTGAGTTGTTGTTCAGGATACACGCCGCGAATTGTCAGCACATTTCCATTCACAGAAATATCGAGTTTATCCGTTTCAATCCCCGGCAATTCCGCGCTCGCTATAATTGCGTTCTCATTGGCCCAAATGTTGAGGGCTGGAGAGCCCACCGCTTGCGCGGTAGGCGCGCCTTGAAAAAGCCGGTTCATTTGATCTTGGATTCGATCCACTTCATTTAAGAAATCAAGTGTCAGCATGGTATTACCTCCTGCAGTTCCAATTCATCTCTGAGAGGGCGTTAGCACTCTCATAACTACAGTGATAATTTTAACTCCATTGAATATTTTTTGTCAAGCACTCATAACGCTAGAGTGCTATTTATAAAATCTATGCGGACTATTTATTCGCTGAATAATAATTGAATTTCAACAGGAATCAGGGAATTTGAGGGGAGATTTTGCGAGTGAGATTCCCGGCTTGAGTAACAAGGCGTGATTGTCACGAAGTTGAGCGGAAATCATGGTGATGTTTTATGAATTCGGAGTTTTTAAGTTGCATTTTAAGCCAACGGTCGAACAACTCCCGTCCTCCGTGACCACTTTAAGGGTTCCTGAAATGTGGCGCTGGTCAAAATGTCTTGCGGCAACAGCGACCCAAAGCTCAGAGACGACAAATTTTTCATCTCAACTTCTATATGGAAATAGTTTACAGTGTCGCCAGACTCCGATGCCAAGGGTTAAAATTGTCATCGGAATAACGAATTGAAACATGATCCAGCTCAAAAATGGCAGAGCATTGTGGCCGCGAGCGTCCAAAATGAGGAACCCCATGTATGCAATATAATAAAGGAAGAAAATCACTCCTTCCCAACGACTAATCCTATGTCCGGTGAAAAATATCGGAAGACAACCAACGGCAACAGCAATCATCACAGGGATATCGAAATAAATTGCGGACGGAGCCACATTGATGCCCTGCTGCGAAAAGAGAGCGGAAAAACCCAATACACCCAGAATATTGAACATGTTGCTTCCAACGACGTTGCCCACAGCAATATCGACCTCTCCCCGCAGCGTGGCCAAGATCGATGTGACCACTTCCGGCAAAGATGTTCCCGCCGCCACAATGGTAAGCCCAATGATGAGTTCACTCACGCCGATTTGCCTTGCGAGAGAAACAGCTCCACTGACAAAGGAACGTGTCCCAAGAACCAAGAGCCCCAATCCAACTAAAATAAAAAGAGCGTGGAAAAAGATCACTGAACGTGCGGACGGCGCCGTCTTGTATACCCTTTCGTACTCTTCTTGAACCGTCTTTGACTCGGTTTTGCCTGTTTTGACGACAAACACGGTAAAAACGACAAGCCCTGCAATCAGAAAGAGACCCTCTATCCTTCCGATGTTTTGGTTTAAGGAGAGCGGAATGAGTAACGCCGAAACGGCGATCATGAGAGGAACATCCCAGCGAACAATTCGTTGAGCCACCACAAGTGGGGCCACCAGCGCGGAGGTGCCGAGGATGAAGAGCACGTTGAAAATATTACTGCCCACAACATTGCCGAGCGCAATATCCGTTTGCCCCTTCAATGACGCCAAAATGCTCACGGAGAGTTCCGGCGCGCTGGTGCCATACGCGACAATTGTTAAGCCAATAATAAGCGGAGGCATTCCGAGGGCGGAGGCCAAGCGAGACGAGCCACGGATGAGCAGCTCCCCCCCGACCACAAGCAAGGCCAATCCCACGAGCAAAAGAATGACACTCATCGAGCTGTTCCTTCTTTGGACGATAAGATCATTTTAACAAAGGATATGAAGAGTCCTGTGCAAAGTAAGTTCAGCGCCAAAGACAGCATCGCGATCGTTACGGCGGGGCCACCGATGCCGTAACCCAACGAGACAACGAGGACGCCCGCTCCCACTTCTCCTCTGGGAAACATGGCCACAGACAATGCCAGGCGCTCCTTCCATGTGGCCTGACGCCGGTAACAAAACAAGCTAAACATTTTCCCTATGTTCGAAAGCAGTGTGATGATGAGGACGTGCACAATAATGGGTGTCCATCCAGGCCAGGCACCTCCAATACGCGTTTCGCCAATAATGCCGGAAGCGGGGCTCCCACTCAAACCGATGGCTGGCATGGAAAGACCGACAAGAATCATGAATATAGCCGTGATGAAACCCGATGCCCTCTCTTCACTTGACTTGGCCAAGGAAGAGGACGGATGGGGCAGCATGCAGCCCAACACAAACGCCGGAAGCAATACCTCCAAGTGAACCGGAACGCTATCATCGAGTAATTTGCTGCCGGAATATATTAGCTCACACGCCAAAGTCAGTGCTGTCGCGTAAAGGAGGATCCATGGCCAAGAAACCGACCATTTGAGCGCATGCAAGTATCGCCAGGCAAGCCATACCAAAACGGCAATGACAACTATCACCACACTCAATTGCCATTTAAATCCCACAAGAAGGATTTTAAGCGGAATCATAAGCAAGACCGTATCCAGATCATCAAAGATCGCCAAAATCCTCGCCTTCTTAAACACCCAGGTTGTGGCCAAACCCGCCGCGGCCAACATCGAAAAAAGAACGCCGGCCGATGTGGGTGCCGCAAAACGTGAAATCAAAAGGGACTGCTTCCAAGCTTCGATCGACCCCCAGAGTTCAGCGGGCGTCAAAACAAAGATGAAATAAACAGCACAGAAGATCCACGGGAAGGCGGCCGCGGTGGCGGCGACCACATAATCCCAACCGTATTGTCGAAGGTTTGATTTATCAATGTCGAACTCAAGGCCCACATGAATCATGATGAAAGCCAAGCAAAGCATGGTCATCACTCGAATGGCCGGAGCGATTGCCGCGAATAGATCGGGCCACACGCGCGGCCCGATCTGGGACAAAATAAGCCCCGCCGTCAAAAAAGCGGAATAAAGGAGTATCTTCTTCATCCTTTTTTTAACTCTAATTCCGTCATGAAATCCTTGAATGCGTCGTCATTGCCATTTACAAGTTCAGCCAACAAACCATCAATAAGGCTGGTTTCTTTGGGCAGGACCTTTCGTGTCAGATGAAGCCACCCATTAATTTTGGATGAGAAGTCCGAATTGGAGCTCTTTTCATCGTAAACGTGCGCCATTGTTCGGTGGTAAACAACTCCGACTAGATATGCATCGTCAAGGTAACCGAAAAATCCATAGGGTTCGTCCGGCAGCAGGTCCACGGGATGATAGAGATAAGTCAAAACAAAACCGTGCAGCCGTTTCACCTCCACAGGAACTTGTGAATTATCGGCCCAGATTCGAATTTGAGCAATCATATCCGGAAGCAAAAGAACAAAATTTCTAAGCTCTGCTGGTTCCTTTGATTCTGCGCCGGAATTCAACCGTTCACGAACTTTGTTTATGAATTGATCCTTGGGGTCTTCTGCAAGTTGAATAAGCTGTTTCTTTAACGCACGTAACATTTTTCCTCCTTATTCTCTCAATTTTCAGAACGGTAACGACCGCCTCATTCTATTGATTCGTTCGACCAATTTGGGGTGCTCGACGGCAAAGCGCAGGGACAGCATCCTCCAGGAGGCCACGAAATCTTTGATTTCGTCCACAACACCCTTGGGTCCGTCGAAGATTTGTTTCAACTGTTGCAACGAGATCCGTTTCAGGTCGTCCGCCGTGTAAGCGGTCGCCCGTTCCCTCAAGAAATCGACAATGGCTTTGTGCTCGCCATGGTCAAACCACGCCCCTGCGCAATTAATGCAGAACTCAAGGATGACGGAAGAACTATCGAACCGAAGCTCCGACATGAGCGTGCAACAGCGAGGGCAATCCACCGATGACGCGTTGAAGTTCGCTTTCTCGGCGTACTTCCATAGCGCAACGTCAATCCAGCGGATGCTCTCATCGAATTCCGACTTGACCTGATCGAGCTCCTTGGCGTCGAACCACAATCCAAGGCACCAACGACACTGGTCAAGCCATACGTCTCCACACTTGGTTTCCTGAAGACGCAACCGGCATTTTGGACACTTGGATGGGAATGCCGGGTCCCTATGAGCAAATGGCAAGCTTTGCATGGCAACCTCTCTGCGCGATTGCGTCAAAATTCACTCCCGTAAACAAACGCATGACGCCCTTTTTTTCCGTGGGCGTACTGATCAAGAACCTCGTCTATTCGGCGGGTCTCCTCTGGCAATAGCTCCTGGGTGGTTTTAATCCAGTCTCCGACCTCCTCGGATAATTTGGCGTCCTCACCGGGAGTGCCGAGTCCGGCCAGAGGGACCTCTTCTTTCGTCCTCTCATAAATGCGCGCTAGGATGTAGGCATCGTCCACGTATCCGAAAAACCCATGGGCCTTTTCCGACAGAAAATCGGTCGGGTTATAAAGATAGGCCAACCCGAAGAACTGAAGCCGCTTAACGTGCCAAGACTGGTCCGTGTCGTCCACCCACAGCCGGATTTGCCGGATCATCGCAGGCATGGACAAAACCATTTTTCGGATCGGCATCTCGATTTGCGGAGCCCGCCGCGGCCCAACGATCTGTCGAACTTGTTTGGTAAAGGGGTCCTTTGGGTCTAAGGACAATGTCTTCAGTTGCTCTTCAAGTGCTTTTAACATCGGAGCCTCCTTTGTTTATTTGACCCATTCACTATAAGGTACTTGTGCTGTTCTGTAAAATAGATAATTATGATCATAATGTTCGTTTAATCCGATGATTCCTTTTAATTATCATCACCTCTACTATTTCTATGTGATCGCGAAGTCAGAGACGTTGACAAAAGCGTGCGAGACACTTTTTCTGGCCCAATCGACACTGAGTGCCCAGCTTTCCCTATTTGAAAAATCTCTAGGGCGAAAATTATTTGATCGTCGGAAACGGAGATTGGTTTTAACGGAGGACGGGCGTCTCGTGTTGGACTATGCGGAAAGCATCTTTGAGATGGGGCAAGAGATGCTGGACGTTCTTCGCGATCACCGGCTTCCCGAAAGAGTCGCTATCCAAATCGGCGTTTTGAACGGAACACCACGCGCCTTTTGCCACTCCCTTACCGAATGCGTTTATCAGTATATGCCCAACGCCTACATAAGTTTATTTGAGGCTGGTTCCGATGAACTCCTATCGAGGCTTCAGGAGCATAATTTGGATCTCGTCTTGACCGATGTGGTTATGAGGGGACCGCACGCAGAGGAACTGACCAATCATCTGGTTGCCAAAGTTCCGGTGGTTTTCGCATCAACGAAAAGACTGGCGGTCAAGATTAAATCGATTCCGAAGGACCTCGACCGGGCCCCCTTTATCTTACCGTCCCATCCAAGCCAGGTCCACCGCCAGGTACTCGACTTGTTTTCTGAGTGGAAGATTCAGCCGCAAATCATGGGAGAGATTCAAGACATTGAAGTGGCTCGCCGAATGGCGCTTTCCGGGCGAGGAATTATTCCGCTTAACGCCTACACGGTTTCCGTGAGTATGCCGAAGGGAGCATTCATCCCGATCACGGACCGGCAACTTCTCGGCATTCATGAATCTGTCTATATCGTAACGAGAAAGCGAAAGAGACTCAATCCACTATCTGAGCATCTTCTAAAATCGTTTACGCTTACCTTCTAACCGGAATCCTGTAGTTGTTGTGATCGTCATTCCCGCGATTTTTGAATCGTTGCCATACATTCGAATTCTGTATGGCAAATAAATTAGCGAACCTGCCTCAAATAAAGAGGTTAACTTACTTTCCAAATTGGTAAGAAAGCGACAAGCTGACAGCGTAAAGCGCGGTCAAGATCAACGACGCGATGCTGATCCGGCGAACTCGATGTCCGCTTTCAACTGCAAGGGCTCCCAGCGCGACCGCTTGCATGAGAACGGCCAACCCGGCCATGACCAACGTCGACACCGCATCCTCAACAGAAACCGATATAAACAGCCGATTCGCCACCATCAGGCTTGTCACGGCCAGAACAACCAAGACCAGCGAATTGGCCCCCAAAATATTCCCAACTGCCAGATCATAGGCCCGTTGCCGCGAGCAAGCGATGGCATTGGTAATTTCCGGAAGGCTGGTCACAATCCCCAATAGGGTCGCCCCGGCAAAGGTAGCGGCCAATCCGTAACGGATTGATAACCGCTCCGCAGAAAGGCCCAAGGCGTGGGCGGCGAAGACGATGATAACCGCCGTCGAGAGATAAAGAACGATCAGCATCCAAAAGGGTAATTTTGAAAATACCGTCGGAATTTCCATTACTTTTTCAAACGTCTGCTTGGCCATTCGAAACAATACGACTTGGCCAATTCCATACAGACCGATCATGGCCAAAGGCGCCGCCAACATAACGCCCGGATGCGTACTGATCAATGTATGTTTGTGGGCCAATCCCAAAGACAAACCCGTCATCAAAATTCCCAGGAGAGCCGATCCCAGAAGTCCGGTTGCCAAATGATTCTTCGACAGCTTGTTATAAAGGGGATCCGGATCGACGATATCGACGAAGACAAGGATAAAGAGATTGAAAATTACGCTACCGAGAATTCCGCCAAGAGCCAAACCGTAGGCTCCCCTTAATGAAACTGTGAATGTCGTGACAAGCTCAGGCAAGGTAGTCGCGAACGAAAGGAGAACAGCGCCGGCCCACGCGCGGCCGAGCCCGAGGCGTTCACCGAGCTCTCCGCTGATACGGCCGATGGCGATTCCCGCTGCTATAACGAAAATCGCCGCAATAATAAAAGTGGTCCAACCCATCGCCGGCATTCAACGATCCTCTCTTTTAGGCGGCGCGACGTCGCCCGGCGACGCCGGCTTTGTTGACCGTCCCTTTAAGATGCAACACCAGAACGGGACAGGGAGCGCGCCGAACGATCTTTTCGCTTAGGTTCGGATGGGCCAAGCGCTTCATGCCGCGTCGCCCATGCGTTGTCATGACCACCAGGTCGATTGAATATTTCTGACACACATCAAGAATGCTATTTCCCGCATGGCCACGCGTGATGATCAACTTAGAAGAATAATGAGAAGGGATTTTCGTCCGCCATTTGTCCAAATCGGCCCGTGAGCGTTCCTCTTGCCGCTGGACCAAAGTTTTCATGTCTTTCATCAGGGGACCTGGATAGTCGATCGCTCTCACGGGAGGGAGCACATGAAGCAAATAAACTTTGCCGCGTCCTTCCTTTTTCACGAGCTGGACAGCAAACTCGAGCGCGACACGAGACTCCTCAGAAAAATCAACGGGCACCAAGAATCGTTTAAATTTGAGCATAAGAATTCCTCCTATTCTCCATAAAAGCAGTCTCCCTTTTTGTCGATCAGATCGATATGAGCGGCATCATATAGGCCTCGTGCCCAAGGTTGTAGTCTTATCCCAAAATTATAGGTAGAAATCAGGAGGCGTTTATGAAAGATTTCAGCCGTTCGTCCATAGCCATGTTTGCAACCGTCATTGCTCTTTCGATTTTAGGAAGTCCGGTCGAAGGAAAAGACTCGAAGACCAAAAACCCCTCACCCATGGCTGAAGATATCGTCAAAGAGTCGCCCCAGAATGCGAAAGTTGTTTTTGAAAACGAATTCGCTTCCATTTTGGAATTTCGTTTAAAGCCGGGAGAGAAACTTCCGATGCATCACGGAGGAGACCGGGTTGTTTACGCTTTGAACACCTTCAACGTGAAATCCAGCGAAGGCGAGCACACCACCGTGGAGGAATGGCAAAAAGGATCTGAGCCGTTTGCGGGAACCGGAACAGCGGGCCATCTTCGAAAATGACACGTTCCGTGTGATCGACGTGGAACTGGGTCCGAAGAAAACAACGCCGCAGGTGAAGAGTCTTAATCGAATCGTGTACGCCTTGTCGGATGGAAAACTTCTCTACAAAGCCGGGGAAGGGGCGGCGGTGGAACGCGACGTTAAGACAGGCGAAGCGCATTGGCATAACTCAGACAAACACACGGTTCAAAACACCGGTGAGACACCGCTTCACCTCGTCATGTTTATGTTCAAAAAATAAGTGGATGCTGAGGAGTTTCCAAGAAAATTGATACGCATCTGGGATCAATCCATGAGAACATGGTTCTTACGAATTTCAAATCTGGCCCTGTATCTATCGTTTTGCGTTATGACCGGAACAGGGTTTCTTATCGCTTACAGATTGCCGCCAGGACACCGAGGCCGGCTTGGCTTAACGGTGATGGGGATGAAGGGCCATGAATGGTCAAACATTCATTTCTATGCGTCATGGGTTTTTATAGGACTCATTGGTCTTCATTTGATTCTGCACTGGCACTGGCTTGTTCGCGTCGCGGGACAGAACTCAAAAAAAATGCTGTGGCTGGGATTGGGTGTTGGGGTTTTGATTATCCTTGGTCTCTTGATTCTCCCCTAACAAACTCCTTAATTGCGCAGATCGACATGAGGACACGAAGCTCCTTTTGACGTTCGGGGGTTAGCAATACGGGAGTTCTCCATCCGCGCTTTGCCTCGTCATCTTTCCGTTCATCTCCATGCGAAAATCCCAATGAAGGCGTGTCGCGTGGTGCTCTTGAACGACGAATTTTATCGGAATCTCCTTTATTCGAGGACCAGCTTGATCACCGCCAAAAATCCGAGCCCCAATGCGAATGCCAGGAAATGGCGAACGTTTTCCATAGCCGATCTTGCTTTGTTCACTTCGGGGACGAGGTCGGAAGCCCCGATATAGAGAAAATTCCCAGCCGCGAAGGCGATAAGGAAGTCCGTGTTCACGTGAAAAGAAACTGCGTAGGTGAGAACACCGCCAAGTGGAAACATAAGCGCGGAAATCAAGTTGGCCATGAGCGCTCGGCGTTTGGTCCAACCGCCGTGGACCAGCGCGCCGAAATCACCCAGCTCCTGTGGAACCTCATGGGCTGCTGCCGCGAGCCAGGTGGTAACACCCAATCGGATATCCAATAAAAATGTTCCCCCCACTGCAAGCCCTCCGAGAAAGTTATGAACCCCGTCTCCAATAAGAATTAAATACGTGAGCGGCATATGGGCAGGCGCCACGGGCCGGTGGCAATGGTGGTGGTGGATGAATTGTTCCATAGCAAGGAAGACAAGGAAGCCTCCGGCCACCCAGCCAAAAACCTGAAAAGTGGTCATGCTGTTGGCTTCAAGGGAAGCGGGAATCATGTGGAATAAAGCGCCCCCGATCAAACTCCCGGCCGCCAGCGCCACCAACGGCAAGATGAACCGCTCAAACACATTCTTCTTCAAAAGCAAGGTGGCGCTCCCGACAAGCGCAATCGCGCTCATCAGAAGACCGCTTGCCAATATCCAGAAAAAAGTGTTCATACTGGCCCCCACCACTTTGCCATTATGAATTTCACACCTTTGCCTCTTCAACAAACATGATCACGCTCATACAAGGTTTCAATCCAGTTTGGAAACTTTCCTTAACGAACTGTTTAAGACCTGGCTCCCCGCTTCGGTATGTGTCACTACCTTCACCTCATAATTCGATGGTGCAGTTACATGACGGCAATCGACTTCCCCTATGTTCATCAGAACCGGGACGAAACATAAATCCTGACCGTGCGAGGCTCGACCGGGTGGAAATGGATATCTTCAATGCCTTCCATCGGTTCGCCTTGAAGCCGTGAGGTGTAGTAATAATCGATATCGTGGTCCGGGGAATCGAAAATGTTGAGAATATCCAGAGTGACGTTGAAAAGCCGCCTCGTTTGATAACCCATCTGGAAATTGCAAATTGTGCTGGACTGGGAACGAACGGAATTGTCTTCTGTGAGAGGTCGCCCTCCAAAATAACGGAGTCGAAAACTTCCAAAAATTCCTTGGCCGGAATTCACGGCCACGCCTGCGCTGGCAACCCTCTCCAATGCTCCCGGAACTTCATTCCCTTCCGGAGCTTGGTCGGTGAATTCGGCATGAGTGAAGGCAATGTCACCATCAAATGTGAGCCAAGAAATTGGCCGATAGAAATTCGCCCATTCGACGCCGTTGCGGCGGCTGGGACGGCTCGGTTCGGTGGTTCCTGCGTCTCCCGTGAAAAGAAGCTCGGAATCGAGATCCAAAATCCAAAGAGACAATGTGCTCTGGAAATGAGGAATGACACTTGTTCTGATACCCGCTTCGGCTCCTTTTGATCGAACCAAGGGTGACACCGGATCGGCGGCTTCTTTCGTTGTTGGGTCCACTTTGATGGTGGTTCCACGCGCATCGTTGCTGTGGAATCCATAGCCTCCATTCGCATAAAACTCGGTCTCCGCCCACGGACCTAAAATAAGCGTCATCTTTGGACTTAAAATTCGATCCCTTGCTGTACCGGAGTTTTCGGCAATGTTGCTGTGAACATCGAAGAGATAGCCATCTCCACGCAACCCTAAAATAGATCGAACCTTCGCGAACCATTGCGTCGAATTCTTGACGTACAACCCAGCCGTCGATTCTTTGACTCGATCTTCGCGAACAGTATCTATTACAGTTCGGCCCTCTGTATGTTTGAGCGCAACATTTGGAATGTTGTCGTGTCGGACTTGTAGGCCAATGGTATTCTCAGACATTCCCGCCAAGAAATCCGACCTCCATGTCTTCTCTGCCGATCCACCCGCGACGATTCGTTGGTCCTGCTGCTCAAATTGGTCTCCGTGAACAGGGTCGTCCAGAAAATATGTGAAATTTGACCAAAGATTCAAGCGATAGTATTGAAGGAAGAGATTGGCCTTGCTCTTTGTCCGGCCATCTTCGGTCCAAGCGTCAGCGGAAAACCCTAAGCGGCTGGTTTCTCCTCCATCCGATGGATCAAGGCTTCCCAGTCTATTAATGATCCCTTGATCCACAGCACGTTCCGGGATCTGATCCGTTGAATTCCATTGACCGGAATAACCCATTGCCGTGAGGGCATTCCCAGAATCGCGGTTGCCGCAGGAATACCGGAGAACACCACTAAACTTCCGGTAATTTTCAGGGACCTGCCAGGGACCATTATCATATTGCGAATCGACCGCATAAAGAAGATGCCCTCGGCCCAAAGGGTGAGAGTTGCCGACCACACCGCGAAGGAACTGGTTTTCACCAACACCAAGTTTCGCGAATCCCATTGGCAGTTTGTCGTAATAATGAATGTCCGCTCCTCCAGCCGAAGAAAAATCTCCAATCTCGGCGTAATAGGGACCCTTCTTGTAATCGACATAATCGATCAATTCGGGAATCAGGAAATTGAGATCAAGGTAACCCTGGCCATGGCCATGAGTCGGAAGATTTAGCGGCACTCCGTCCAAATTCACAGAGAAATCGGTGCCGTGATCTAGGTTGAAACCGCGAAGAAAATATTGATTGGCTTTACCGGTGCCACTGTGTTGGGTGATGATGAGCCCCGGCACAAGTTCCATGACTTCGCCCGTGCGCAAGAGGGGGCGTTTGTCCAATTCATTTTGGCCCGTCCGGCCTTGGGAAGCAGAAGTTGCTTCTCCGATTAAATCCTCCTGACGTCCACGGACGATAATGGGCTCAAGGGTGATGGTTCCGTCGGGTGAATAATCATCAGCGAAAACAGCAACGCCTGCCACCAGCAAAAATGCAATACATTCCGCAGAGTTTCGAAGTGAAATGAGTCGCACGGCGTGAGGGCAATTATTAGCGGAAGAAAAGAATCAAACCTGCGCACGCGATGGCGGCTCCGGCGTAACGAATCACGCGTGAACCATTCACCTTTTGACTGAGAATCGCCAACCCGATGCCAAGACCATGTAGCAGCGCCGTTGAGGCGATGAAACCAACGCCATAAGCAAGTCCGGACGCGGCCATCGGCATTTCAGTTCCATGAGAATGGCCATGAAAAAGCGCGAAAAGCCCCACAATCAGTTGGCTCAATCCAACCGAAAGCGGAGCGGCGGTCGCGATGAGAACGCCAAGAATCAGAACCGAGAGAAGAATTCCTTCCTCGACAAAGGCCACCCGGAATCCAGCTATGCCTAGAATGGCCCCCGCCGCCATAATGCCGACAAAAGTCGTGGGCACTCGCCAATAGGCTTTCTTTCCCAATTGAGCCGCCCATAAGCCTACGGCGATCATGGCCAAGACATGATCCAACCCCATCAACGGATGAGCGAACCCATGAGTCAACCCGTGGGATTCTCCGGGGATAATGTGCGCCTGGGCCAGTCCTGTAAAAACCAACAAGACCGAAAGCGCCTTCAAGCCACGGGAGACGAGAGAACGATATGTAATCATGATGATGTGGGACTCCTTTCTAAGTTGATTTTTTCAAATGGATGTGCTCGTTATGAGCGGTAACCGAGGGGCGTGCGGCGCCATATCCTGCGGGGTTCAAGCTGGAAAACTGAACTCCTTTCTTGGCTTTCATTTCGTCCGCCAAGACGCGAAGTTGTCTTGCCTGTCCTGTGGCAACCAGGACCTCCAAGCAAAGACTGTGTTCCAAGTGAACGTGTTGCGAGCAGATGATGGAACCAGGGAAATCGTGCTGTAGGTTCAGAAGCTGGTTTACAAGCCCACGTTTGTGGTGGTCGTACACGAGAGTAATGATTCCAACCACAACATTGGAGGAGGCTTCCCAATCCAACTGAACGAATTCTGCCCGCATCAAATCACGCAGAGCCTCCGAACGGTTGGTGTAACGGTGCTTCGCGATGCGCGCGTCAAAGCGGGCCAGGATATCGCCTTCAATGGAAACGCCAAATCGAACCAAGGTTTTTTTGACCATTGGTAGAACTCAGGCGCCGGTGGCCATATAATATAGCGCCGGTTTCCTGAGTCCCCCTATCAAACCGTACGTGACCTTTCCGATCATACGGCTTACCATGGACACTTCAAGCATTGGCTTTCAC
>JAJVIP010000039.1 GCA_022072025.1 Elusimicrobiota bacterium | reverse complement strand
TTAGTATATGAAATTTTTATCAATTAGTCAAACAAAAATTTTAGAGAGTTCCTTAGCGTTACCCGCGAATGGGAGGGGTGGGTCAGTGGCAACATCTTTCAATTTCGCTGAATGTAAAACTTGGCGGTGTTTTTTGGACGAAGTTCGAACATTTTTTGAAAAAAATCCGAATTCCGAATTTTAAAATCCAATCGCTCGGGCGGGCAAAAAGGAAGGGGGTTGGGGGGAAGGAATTTTTGCCCGCCCTCGCTTTCCGATTCCAATTTTTTTCCGCCGCCGCCGAATTTCGTATTTCGCTTTGCGAAATGCGCCGCAAGAAAGGATGTTGCCCTTGCCCCACCCAACCCGTGCGCGGGCAACGACAAGGAACTCCCTTTTGTCTTTACGAATGTGAATAAATTTGATAACATAGTAATAAATTAAGCAATATAAATCGCTATTACTTTAATTATAGTAATATATTACAATGTCGTCAACAAACAAATCCACAATCGCAGAAAACATAAAGAAATACCGGAATAAACTCGGCGTTTCTCAAGACAAGCTCTCAAAACTTGCTGATGTTACCTATAACACAATCATCAAGATTGAATCGGGAGCGAACATCAACCCAACCATTGAAACGCTGTCCAAGATCGCCAAAGCGCTTGGCGTTGGCGTTGATGATTTAATCAAATAAAAATATGAACAATAAACTTAACCTAACCGACAACGAAAAAAGAGACATAATCAAGTATTTGGAATCGGGCAAGCCTTTGCCGGACAAATATCGTTTTTTGCTTTTTGATACTGATCGCGAGGTTGAGCTTTTATGGAATGGTAAAACCGACGAAGTTGAGAATATGGTTTTGCCGTTTCAAGCCATTGAACATATTGACGAGCCGAGAAGCGAGGAAAAAATTACGGCGCAAACCACGCTTTTTGATACTTCCGGCAGACAGATTAAGGGCTGGTCAAACAAACTCATTTGGGGCGACAACAAACTAATTTTATCATCGCTCAAAAATGGCCCTTTGCGAAAGCAAATTGAAGCCGAAGGCGGACTGAAGTTGATTTATATTGATCCGCCATTTGATGTTGGCGCGGATTTTTCCATGAATATTGAAATCGGCGAAGATACTTTTACCAAAAAACCGTCGGTAATTGAAGAAATCGCCTATCGCGACACTTGGGGAAAAGGCGCGGATAGTTTTATTGCCATGATTTATGAACGGTTAAAACTGATGCACGGACTTTTAGCTGATGACGGCAGTATTTATGTGCATTGTGATTATAGAGTTAGTCCATTTGTGAGATTGGTTCTTGACGAAGTATTTGGTAAAAATAATTTTAGAAACGAAATTATTTGGTCATATGGTGCAGGTGGAAACCCAAAAGAATTTTATCCCCGAAAACATGATTCAATTTTCTTTTATTCTAAAACTGAAAAAAATATTTTTAACATTGATGGTCAAATAATGCATGTTCCATATGACGAGTCAACATTACAAACACATTATAAAAATATTGATGAGAATGGTAGGAGATTTAGAGTGCAAAGAGTTAATGGGCGTGAATACAAAACATACGCAGACGAAGGAAAATTGGTAACAGATGTTTGGACGGACATTGGAGCTCAAAATGCAACTTCCCCGATTTCTGGTGAATATACAGGATATCCTACTCAAAAAGCCCAGAAGCTTTTGGAGAGGATTATTCATTCATCAACCAACGAAGGCGATCTTGTTGCCGATTTTTTCTGTGGTTCCGGTACAACTCTGGCAGTAGCCGAAAAACTGGGCAGAAAATGGATTGGCTCGGATTTAGGCAGATTTTCCATTCATACCACCCGCAAAAGGATGATTGGCGTGCAAAGAGAATTGAAAAAAGCGGGTAAAGATTTTCGCGCGTTTGAAATTTTGAATATCGGTAAATACGAACGAGAAAAGTTTTTGGGCGTGAATGAAAATTTGCGGGAAGAAGAAAAAAGAATCCAGCGGGAAAATAAAGAAAAAGAATTTATCAAACTTATTTTATCCGCCTACAAAGCCGAGCCGGTAGATTCTTTTAATTCTTTTGTCGGCAAGAAAAGAGATAGGCTGGTCGCGGTCGGGCAAATTGATACGCCGGTAACAAATGACTTTTTAGAGAAAATAATCAGCGAGTGCAAGGAAAAGAAAATCACTAAAGCCGATGTTTTGGGATTTGATTATGAAATGGGGCTTGATTTTGAGGGTGCGAAGAACCTCGGCATTGATATTCAATTCAAGGTTATCCCCAGAGAAGTGTTTGATAAAAAGGCAGTAGAAAAAGGGCAGGTTAAATTTTATGATGTCGCCTATATTGAAGTGAAGCCGATTATCCATGGGCGAGGCAATTCCAAAGAAATCGCCATTGAGCTTGTCGATTTTTCTGTTTTTTATAACCAAGATAACACCGGTGAAGTTGAGGAAAAACTGCAATCAGGCGGAAGCAAGATTGTGATTGAAAATGGCCAAGTGATCAAAATATACAAAAACAAACAAACGGATATTATTGAAAAAGAAGTTTTAACGAAGAAATGGACTGATTGGATCGATTATTGGTCGGTGGACTTTGATTTTGAAAGTAAAAAAGAGATTATTAGAGTTCGTAAGGAAAAAGGAATTCAATCGCGACTTGATGGCGCTATTGATCCTATGCAGATGCAACTGGATGATTATGAGGAAAAATGGACAGGTAATTATATTTTTGAAAACGAATGGCAATCTTTCAGAACCAAAAAAGACCGCTCGCTTGAGCTGACTTCAGCGTTCAAAGACGCGCAAAAAGGCAAAATGAAAATCGCAGTAAAAGTGATTGATATTTTCGGCAACGATACGACCAAAGTTATTGAGGTTAATATTTAATACTATGGCTTTACACAAAAATTTCCCAAAAGATAAATTTGAAATACTTGA
Source organism: Elusimicrobiota bacterium (assembly GCA_022072025.1). Classification (NCBI taxonomy): domain Bacteria; kingdom Pseudomonadati; phylum Elusimicrobiota; species Elusimicrobiota bacterium. The sequence goes on along the minus strand of JAJVIP010000039.1, from coordinate 10,056 downwards.
TCCGTCAATCAGGTGGTTTCCGGCTGACGAGGATTTGCGCAAAGAAGGTTATGAAAAACTTTTGCCACCCTTTGTGCCGGAACTTCGGGAAAAAGTTGCCGAGTGGCGAAAAAATAATTATGAAGGCGCGAGCGAAACTTCAAAAGCCCTTTTGAATTGGTGGTTTAAAGAACCGCACACAATTTTTGCCAAAGACGGCACGAGCGTTGCCTTTCAGTATTATTACGCCCAGAGAGAAGCGGTAGAAACGATTATTTGGATTTATGATGTTGAGAAAGTCGCCAATAAATACGATTTGATCAAGTTTGATAAATTGGGGCGAGTAAGTCCAAATATGTTTACCGAGGACTGGCTCCGCTTTGTGATTAAAATGGCAACAGGAAGCGGTAAAACAAAAGTGATGAGCTTGCTTTTGGCTTGGTCATATTTTCATAAACTTTATGAAGAAAATTCAGAATTATCTAAAAACTTTTTGCTGATTACGCCAAACATTATAGTTTTGGACAGAATCAAAACCGATTTTGAGGGATTAAAAATATTTTACGAAGATCCGATTTTGCCGGATAACGGATATAACGGGCAAAACTGGCAAGATGATTTTCAAATTAAATTGCATTTACAGGACGAGGTCGGCACGATTTCAAAATCGGGAAATATCTTTCTTACCAACATTCACCGAGTTTATGAAGGCAGTATCAACGAGGCGAGTTTTGAAGATGAAGATACATCGGATTATTTTTTGGGAAGTAAAGTTGTTGGAAAAACTAATGATTCAAAAATTGATTTGGGCGAAATAGTCCGCGATGTTGAGGAGTTAATGGTTATCAACGACGAAGCCCACCATATCCACGATCCAAAAATGGCGTGGTTTAAATCAATTGAGGATATTCACAATCAATTACTGCAAAAAGGCAAAAAGTTGGCTTTGCAAATTGATGTTACGGCAACGCCAAAAAATAATCGTGGCGAAATTTTTGTGCAAACCGTTTCCGATTATCCCTTGGTTGAAGCAATACATCAGGGCGTGGTAAAAAATCCGGTTTTGCCGGATCAAGCCAGCCGAGCAAAACTACAAGAAAAACAAAGCTCTATATTTTCCGAAAAATATGAGGACTATATCCGGCTAGGAGTTGAAGAATGGGAAAAAACATACAAGGAACTTGAGCCGACCGGCAAAAAATCAATTCTTTTTATAATGACGGATGACACGAAAAATTGCGATGATGTGGCGGAGTTTTTAGAAAAAAGTTATCCGCAATTGAAAGGCGCGGTTTTAACCATTCATACAAACAAGAGCGGTGAAATTTCAGAAACAGTTACCGGCAAAAAAGAAAAAGAACTGCAAGATTTGAGAAAAAAAGCCAATGAAATAGATAGCATGGAAAGCCCCTACAAGGTGATAGTTTCCGTTTTAATGCTTAAAGAGGGCTGGGATGTCAAAAATGTAACGACTATCGTTGGTTTGCGCCCCTACGGCTCGGATTCAAAGATTTTGCCGGAGCAAACATTGGGTCGCGGACTTCGCCGGATGTTTTTCGGCCAAGATGTTGAGGAGTATGTAAGTGTTATCGGCACGCCCGCCTTTATGGAATTTGTTGAATCTATCAAAGCCGAAGGCGTTGAGTTGGAAAAACGAAAAATGGATCGTTCCGGCACGCCAATTACGCCGACAGTTATTGAGGTTGACACCCAAAATGTAAAAAAAGATATTGAGAATTTGGATATTGAATTGCCGGTTTTAACACCGAGAATACAGAGAGAATATAAAAATCTTGGTTTGCTGAATGTTGCGGAATTTAAGCACGAAAGAATATCAATTAAAGAATTTAGCGAGGAAGAAAAGAAAGAAATTGTTTTCAAGGAAGTGATTGACGATAAACTTCATCACACAACGATTTTGAATAGCACTGTTGAGCCAAACTACCAAAGCGTCGTCGGATTTTTCGTGCAAAGAATAATGAAAGAACTGCGCTTGTTCGGTTGCTACGACATACTTTTTGGCAAGGTTAAGGAATTTATCGGCGATGAATTATTTAGCCGCCAAGTTGACCTGAACGACGCAAATATTTTGAGGAATTTGTCCGAGTTGGAAGCGGTAAAAACTATTGTGGAAACATTCAAAAAAGAAATTAACAATTTGACCGTGCAGGATGTTGGCGATACGGAAATAAAAAATTATCTCAAAATAAGCAGCGCGAGGCCGTTTGTCGTTACCGATAAAAAATATTTGCTACCCAAAAAGAGCGTATTCAATAAAATTGTCGGCGATAGCGATTTTGAACTTGAATTTGCCGACTTTTTAGAAGGCGCGGATGATGTGCTTTCCTTTGCCAAAAACTATTATGAAATTCACTTCAAAATTGATTACAAAAACGCAAGCGGGGCGATTTCCAGTTATTATCCCGACTTTTTCGTAAAGACGGACAATAAAACGATTTATATCGTGGAAACAAAAGGACGAGAAGATTTGGACGATGTTGAAAAGATAAAAAGATTGGAGCAATGGTGCGAGGACGCAAGCGAAAGACAGAAAAAAATCGCCTACAAAATGCTTTATGTAAAGCAGGAAGAATGGGATAAATATAAGCCGACGAGCTTTAGGCAGTTGGCAGAAGTGTTTGGTAATAAGGCCTAATTATGGACGATATAAAAACTACAATTCACGGGGACGCAACAAGCGACCAAATTAAAGCAATTGATCATGTCGGTAGCCATGCTCGATTACTCGCAGGTCCCGGAACTGGCAAAACAAAGACGCTCACGCGCCGTGTACTTTCTTTAATCCTTCAACACAATGCCGACCCCGAAACGATTCTTTTGCTGACATTTACTCGTTTGGCGGCTGCTCAACTGAAAGATGAGATTAAAAAGGTACTGGAACCGTTAGGCAAGGCAACGCCACAAGTTTCAACACTTCATTCATTTGCGTTAAGGCAGATTCTTTTTAATTCAAGCAGGGTTGACGCTTTGCCCCGACCAATAAGAATTGCCGATGATTGGGAAGAGCGGCATATTATTCAAGAAGATTTGAAAAGAATATTGAATCTTAAAGAAATTGCCGATGTTCAAAAACTAATAAACCAACTTTCAACCGATTGGGAAACTTTGAGAGTTGATGAAATTGGCTGGCAACAACAATTTCCAAACCCCGCCTTTCTTGGAGCGTGGCAAGGCCATAAAAATCAATATGGCGAAACATTGAGAGCAGAACTTGTCTATCAGCTTAAGAGGCAATTAAATCAAAATAGAGATTTCCAGTTGGACAAAGAATATAAACACATTTTAATCGATGAATATCAAGATTTAAACGCTTGTGATTTGGCAGTCGTTAATGAATTGGCAAAACGAGGAGCAGAATTATTTGTCGCTGGGGACGACGACCAAAGCATTTATGGCTTCCGTTTCGCTACTCCTGACGGTATCAGAAATTTTGATCAGTTTTATCAAAACGCCCAAAAGCTGGCGCTAGAGATTTGCTTTCGTTGCGACAAAAATATTCTGCATTCGGCTGAATTTGTTGCCAGTCTTGATCCGCGCCGTTTGCCAAAACCGACACGGACAAAAGACGAAGCCGACGACGGTGAGGTTTTAATTATCGGATTTAGAGATCAGGTGCACGAAGCAGAATCAATAGCAAAGAAAATAAAAAGTTTGATTGACGCTGGAACAAATCCAGATCAAATTACAATCTTGCTTAGAAGCGACCGAAATGGCGCATTATCAAAACCGATTATAGAAATGTTGAAAAAACAAAATGTCGATGTTTCGTTGTCGACCGATTCCGAGTTAGATAATAACAATGAGTATCGTGCGGTTTTATCAATAATTCGTTTGTTGGTTGATCAAAATGACTGTTTGGCTTGGCGAACTTTACTACAAATCGGAAAAAATGGTTTAGGTGATGAGTGTATAAAAAATATAGAAAATTACGCTCAAAGCAAGGATATAAGATTTAGCGCAGCTATTCAAAAAATTGCCGAAAATCAAAATGAATTGCGAAAATTTGGTCAGAAAATATCAGCTTTTGTTTCTGGAACAAAGACAATTATTGAAGAATTGAAGGCGGTCGAAAATCCGATTGAAGTAATCAATAGTTTGGTTGATAAATTTATGACCGCAAGTGAGATAAAAGAGCAGGTGAAAAAATATTTTATCGGAATTTTGGAGAATCAGGAAAAAACGGATTTAGAAAACTTGATCAAAGCGGTGAGTATATCTTCTGAATTTATCGAACAAGAAACCAAAGAAAATGCCGTCAATATTTTAACAATGCACCAAGCAAAAGGCTTAACTTTTGATGTTTGCTTTATCGTAGGTGCAGAAGATGAATTTATTCCCGGACGAAACACCGGCGACAAAGAAGGAGATGAAAGACGGCTTTTGTATGTATCAATGACGAGAGCGCGCCATAAACTTTTTATCAGTTATTGCAATAAGAGAACCGGACAGCAGCGACATTCTGGAAGTAATAGCGGAACGGAAAAAAGGACTTTGACTAGATTTCTTAGGGATTCCAAAATTCCGATAAAACAGGTAAAATAAAAACAAATAGGGCGGCGCGCCAACGAAGTTGGCACGACCTCCAGCGCCAGCGAAAAAAGCGAAAGCGGAAAAGAGAGGGCGGGGCGGAATTCCCCCCAGACCCCCCTTCCGCCCCGCCCGAAAAATAAAATTGGCGTAGCGAAGCGTTTCCGCCGTCTTGGTATCAAGACATCAAAGCAAAACAATTTTCAATTCCTTTTAAGAAAAATTTGGCGGGCGGGCGATAAAAAATTGAAAGAAAATTGTTTTGCTTTGCTCGCCGAAGTTCGGCGGGCGGAAACGCGGAGCGAAGCTATTCAAGCATTTTTTGTTCAAAAAAGGTTCGAGCTTCGTTCAGTAATTGCGACCAGAAGATTAGGTCAAAATAGATGCAGGGCTGAAAAACCCAGTATTTATGCGGCCTGACGAGGGTTTTGAATGAGAAATTCAGAACCCTCGTTTTTCATAGATGCACTCTACTTTTTTAGAAGAAAGTGGGATGTTTCTTTTTTTAGGCCGGAATCAATCCGGCAGACAATTTCATAAAGCCAATACCCTGTAGGGCAATTTAAAGCGGCTGTGTTCTTCGTAACTGAAAAACAAAGCCGCTTTTTTGTTGCCTGAAATCAAAAAGAAAGGATAGATGCACCATGAAAACTGAACTGCAAACCCTGCGGCTATTCAGCCCCCTCTTTCCCCGCATCTACAGAAGAAATGAATGTGGCGATATTCAAAATAATCTGGTGTTTTTTGGACGAAGTTCGAACATTTTTTGAAAAAAATCCGAATTCCGAATTTTAAAATCCAATCGCTCGGGCGGGCAAAAAGGAAGGGGGTTGGGGGGAAGGAATTTTTGCCCGCCCTCGCTTTCCGATTCCAATTTTTTTCCGCCGCCGCCGAATTTCGTGCCAGTTGAAAACTGGCGCGCCGCCTATTCTTTGTCTCCGTAATGATTGATTGCGTAAGAAAGAACGGCTCCAATTATATCGTGATTTCCTTGTTGTGCAAACTTTATCAATCTTGGTTTTGAACGATTGTTTTCCGAAAATTGTAATCCATTTGTAAAAAGCTGAATATCTAAAATTTTATCCAATTTGACGGCAAAAGATTTATTATCGCCTCGGAAAACAGCTCGCTTGCTGGTAATGATTAGTTCGCCACTACTTACAGCAACAACTCCTGTTTCGCTAGTTATATGCCCACGGTGTCCGCCTACTCTGTAGCTGACACCTTTCATAACTCGGAAACTCATTCCTTGTGAACCGCCTTCATATTTTCTGCGTAAAACTTTTTCTTCGGCTAATGTAGCTGGTTCAATCCAATATGCTTTTTCGCCTTTTTGCATTATCAAATTCGTTACTTGTACCGTGGGCATATTGCCTTGCTGGATTTCGTTCAAAAGACGCAAGCGAGCAAGTTCTTTTTTGTTGTGCTGAATTTCGTCATCCGCCAAACCAAGAAATTTTTGAATTTTTTCAAGTTCCTGCTCTTCATCTTTCGTAACTTGTTGATCTTCTTTGGTAGCTGAAAAAGCCGCCGCAAAAATCTCAGCTCTCATTCCTTTTACATCTTCATCAGTTAAGCCAAACTCGCTTTTCTTTTTATCAAGTTCATCGATTTCTTCTTTGGTAATTTTTCCGTCATTGACAGCTTGAAGCAACGCCTTCTTAAAATCTTTTTTATTAAGAGATTTTTGTTTGGCGTCTTTATACTTATTTACGATTGTTTGAAAAATGCTCATAACTTTTATATTTACATCTTGAAGGTTTGAAAATTACTAATCATTAAGGTGTTGAATAGCATAGTCTGCTTCTGCTTTAGTAAATTTTTCACCATATTCAGAAGTTAATTGATCACGAATAGCAGCTGGCGACATATTCATAGTGTTCTGATAGTTTTTTGCTTTGGCCAGCGCATTTGCGTTCCAGTCGGCTTTTACATTGTCTATTGCATACTGTGCGGCGGCTGCTGAAAATTTCTCGCCATACTCTGAAACTAACTGGTCGTAAACACCCCTCTTGGACATGTGCATCGTGTTGGCGTAAGAAGCGGCTTTGTTAAGGGCGGACTTATACTCGGCTGGCACATTTTTCGCTGCTTCCTCGGCCTCTTTTTGTGCTTTTGCCTCAGCTTCTTGCTTTGCTTTTTCTTCATCTGCCTGTTTCTTGGCGAGAGCATCGTCTGCGTCTTTTTTGGCTTGTTCCTCTGGGCTTAATTGTTTTGATTCTGTTTTTTGTTCTGCCACTTTTTCGTTAGTGTTTGATTGTGTTTGTTTGCTAGTGTCAGTTGTCATTCCAAACATGACAAAAAAGGCAACGGTGGCAATACCAAAAATTAAACCTATTTTCTTTCTTGTGATTTCGCCTTTAATAAAGCGAGAAAAAATCGTTGGTTTGATTAACCCGATTATTAAACAGACAAACGACGCGAGAAATAAAAGTAAAAATAAGTTATCCATAGTTTTGTTCCTTTAATTTATTAAATTATATTATTTTTGTTGCATTTTTTCAATTTTTTTCTGGCATTTTGCAATACGATTATCCCAATCTCCATTCCAACCTTGATCCTTAGCTTGTTTGGCATATTTTACAGCTTCATTAAATTTTCCCTGTTTCTCTAAAATTATGCAAAATTGAGAATATCCCTCGTGAGCTGGCAGTGAGCTATCAGGATATTCTTTCTTAAATTCCGCCGCTGCCTTTTCTGCAATTTCTATTTGTTTTAAGGCAGAGTCAATTGAAATTTGTAATGACTTTGGATCGCTATCTCTATTCTTATAAAATAATTTCATTTTAGTTGGATAGAAAAAATGCAAGTTAAGTATATCTTTTTCCGTTCCAACAAAATCTTCCGCTTTTGAAATTATTTTATGTGCGAGATTTCTGTCTCTCGGATTATCAAACCAACCAGTCAAAGAAGTAAGAAATGACAATGGGCTATTATTGCTCAACATTTCAAACTTTCCTTTTATCAGAGTATCTTTTGATGCACCCATCGGCTGAAAAATAGCAACCATATGATTTCTCTCTTCTTCTGTAAAGGTATTCAACCACCAATCTTTCAGATTAAAATATCCAATATATCCTTCGGGGTCATTATTTGAATTAAATATTTTCCCAAAAATCATAATCTACTTTATTAATTCATCAACACTAACATCTAATGCTTTCGATATCTTCTTAAGTGTGTCTAGTGTTGGATTTTGGTTTTTGCCAGCTTCAATTTTGATAATTGTATTATTAGCAACATCAGCCAATCTCGCTAATTTCTCTTGAGATAATCCTTTTGCTTCTCTAAGTTTTCTAAGTGTTTTTGTAATGTTTGACATACTAATATCGTAGTAGTAGAATTAAAGTATCAGTAATATTAACTTTCAACTACTTTAATGCTACACCAAAAATTAAAAATAGTAAAGAATGAGGGAGTAAAGCTGTTGTGTGCGCACGGGTGGGCGGGGCAAATACAACTTTCTTATTGGCGGCGCATTTCGCAAAGCGAAATACGAAATTCGGCGGCGGCGGAAAAAAATTGGAATCGGAAAGCGAGGGCGGGCAAAAATTCCTTCCCCCCAACCCCCTTCCTTTTTGCCCGCCCGAGCGATTGGATTTTAAAATTCGGAATTCGGATTTTTTTCAAAAAATGTTCGAACTTCGTCCAAAAAACACCGCCAATTTTCACTTTTTGTGAAATCGTAAGAAACAGCCTCGGCGCAAAGCGCCTCGGCATGGTATTTTTCCGCAATTTTGAAGGCCGGAATGAAATCCAAAACCAAAGTGCGGTCGGCAATGCGGAAGTTCCTGTGCGAAAGCACAGAGAAAACGAGGTTTTTAGAACCAATCTTTTTTCTTTCGCCAAAGGCGAAAGGTTGAGCGTATTTTTCTTTGATTGCCCAAAAACTAATTTCAAAACAATATGGACAACATAAATTTACAAACCAAAAAGATTTTTCTCTATGCCCGCAAATCCACGGACGAACCCGAAAGGCAGATTTTGAGCATTGAAGCGCAAATGTTTGAGTTGCGGGAATATGCCAAAAAAGAAGGGCTGAATATCGTCCGTGAATTTGTGGAAAGCAAAACCGCCAAAGAGCCGGGGCGTGAGATTTTTAATGAAATGGTGGCGAGCATAGAGAAAAATGAAGCCGAGGGAATTTTAGCGTGGCACCCAGACAGATTAGCCCGCAATTCCATAGACGGCGGACGGATAATTTATCTCGTAGATACTGGCAAAATTACCACGCTAAAATTTCCAACTTTTTGGTTTGATCCGACACCACAGGGAAAATTTATGTTGTCCATTGCTTTTGGGCAATCAAAATATTATGTGGATAATCTTTCGGAAAATATAAAGAGGGGTATTCGCCAGAAATTGCGAAATGGAATATGGCCCGCTTGGGCGCCACTGGGCTATGTGAACGACAAAAACACCCGCTGTATCGCCGTGGACAAAGAAAAGGCAAAGTATATCAAGCGGGCTTTTGAAATGTATGCAACTGGCGAATACCCGCTCGCTCAAATCCGAAAGATTATCAATTCCTTGGGCTTGGTTGGCAAGAAAGGCAAAATGCTTTCCGTCTCAAATTATCAGTATATGCTGAAAAATCCGATTTATTACGGCGTGATTGAATACAATGGCGAAATGTATGACGGAAAGCACGAACCGATTATCACAAAGAAACTTTTTGATTTATGCCAAGAAGTGATGATGAAAAAGTCCAAACCGAAATCGCCAAAACTTAAACCATACATTTTTAGAGGATTTTTCCGTTGCGGAGAATGTGGCTGTTTTATCACTACCGAAACGCAGAAAGGTCATAATTATTTGCGGTGTACCAAACGGAAAAATCCTTGCGAGCAAAAATATGTTCGCGAGGAAATCATCACTTCTCAAATAAAAGAGGAAATCAAAAAAGTTTCTTTGTCTTCCGCTTGGGCGAACGCTTCAATCAATTATTTTGAAAACGAAAAATTGAAAACCGCCCAAGCGGAAAGCTCTTTCGTCCAAAAATTGCGAGATGAGCTTGTGGAAACAGAGGCAAAACTTGATCGCTTGCTTGATTTGCAACTGGATGGCAATTTGTCGCAAGCGGAATATACCGCTAAAAAGCACAAGCTCATTCTCGCTAAAAAAGATTTTGAAGAAAAAATCACCGCTTTTGGGCGAAAGAGCAATAATCGGTTCGAACTTGCCATTGCCTTTCTGAAAGACGCCAACCAAGCCGAAAAATACGCTCAACAAGAAAATCCCGAACGGATTCGGGATTTTCTCAAAAAGATTGGTTCGAACTTCCGCATTGCCGACCGCACTTTGGTTTTGGATTTCATTCCGGCCTTCAAAATTGCGGAAAAATACCATGCCGAGGCGCTTTGCGCCGAGGCTGTTTCTTACGATTTCACAAAAAGTGAAAATTGGCGGAGACGGTGAGATTCGAACTCACGAGACTCTTTCGAGTCGCGGGTTAGCAACCCGCTCGAATAACCACTATCGGACGTCTCCTTGGCGGAAGGGGAGGGATTCGAACCCTCGATAGGTTTT
>JAJVIP010000038.1 GCA_022072025.1 Elusimicrobiota bacterium | reverse complement strand
CGCACACTTTTCGGTTCAGTATTTAAGGAATTCCCTACTTACGATGAACTAGTTAATGGAACACCAAAATTAGCTCCTATCTTCGCACTAAATCTACAATCGGATCTTTCAGAATCCGACATGGTGAGCTCAGTGTCTCACAGGTGGAACCCTTATTCGACAGTGTTATAAGGACGTATTATAAACTGGATGAACTCGGTATCAAAGAGGTAGATGGTCAGATCGTATTTATTGATAACATGGAGGTGAGCCATGAATAACTATGCCTCGGCACTCCATGATGAAAAGACATTCTACAAAGCCTTTTTGCGAGATTTAGATCAAGCTACAGAGGAAATCATAATTGAAAGCCCGTTTATTACCTCTAGTCGGATGAAGATGCTTTGGCCAAGTCTAGGACGAGCCTATTCTAAGGGGATTAATCTCTATATCATCACTCGTGATCCCAACGATCATAGTGATGGCTATGAAGTCCAGTCAGAGAGCGAAATTGAGGCTCTAGAAGCCCTAGGGATTCAGGTTTTCCTTTGTGTCGGCAACCATCACCGAAAACTGGCAATAATTGATAGGAAAGTGCTTTGGGAAGGCAGCTTGAATATTTTGTCACAAACAAAAAGCAGGGAGATTATGCGCCGCCTGGAGGGCGGCGGCTTCGCCGTAGATATGTTTAATTTTTTGAATTTTGGGAGATACATATAAAATGCTATACTTCGACCATATGACGCAAAACTCAGACTATCAAATTACCGAACAGGACATCGAGACAACGATTCGATTTCTAAAAACCCAAAACTTACCATTCACTAGAGAAGATGCAATCAAGCATCTAGAGGAGAAGGCCGCCTTGGCTCATATGGCTGCTCATAAAATCGTAGAAGACGAACAATCCGGTAAAATTGATCCAATCAAGCTTAAGAAGGATTAAAACGAGAGCACATCCGAAGATTTAAGTTTCAGAGCTTTCAATACACGCTCCAAAGTTTCTAAGGTAGGATTTTCTTCATTGCGCTCAATACGAGCATAATAATTGACACTGATATCTGCTTTTTCAGCCACATCTGACTGCTTGAGACCAAGCTTCTTTCGTGCGTCTTTTAGTTTTTTACCAATTTTTTGAGGTGCCATAATACAATTATAGTTCAATATTGATTAACAACAAAGTAATTTATTCTAGGTGGGTTTTATCAAGCTCGGTTCGCCAATAGTCTCTGGTTTTCTTGTGTATTTTTTTATCTGTAGCAATGTGATATCTAAAGTCAGCTTGAACTAAATAAATTAGGCCTCTAATAGCGTGTGATATGGCAAGAATACTTCCTACTAATTTTTCAGCCCGCTCAACATCAAATTTAATCTCAAAGTAACGATTCTTTTTTCTTTTGTTTCCGGTAGCTCCGACTATACGCATATCTCTAATGAGGAGATTGTTTATATCTTTGCCGTCAAGATATACCGCCATACCATGTTTGATTTTGTTATGTGCTCTGATTAATACACCCTTGCTCACTCTGCGATTATGGATAGTAGCCTTGATTGCTTTAATAATATATTCAATAGATTGAGATAACTCAGCCTCATCGACTCCAAAAATTTCTGAAAGTTTTTTACTTGGGATGATATCAAGTTTTTTAAGAACGCTTTTTGGAGATCTCAATCTCCCTAGTCTTGCCATAAAGTTCTTTGTTTCGTCAGTTGTTGCTTCAGCAAGTAAGAGTCGTTCCCAGATATCGAAATTCGGAGATTTTGAATGTCTATTGCTTACAACTAAAAGCCACAATGCGAGATCTTCTGTAGCGGATACGAATTCTTCGATTATTCGAAGTTTCATTAACTTCTGATTGTTTGGTTTTAAATTTTTGTTATTTTGCAACTCATCTAAAAATAACTTGGCAGTGTAGTATCTTGCCTGTGAGGCAAAAATGTCATAATTTTTAAGAAATTGAATAGTATTAATCATTTTTACACTTTTTTTCTTTTAATCTAACCAAAGACAAACAAAACAATACTTGCAGCAATCTATCGGCTACATCGATACGGGTAAAGGCATTTTTATTTATTCCATGGGCGAAGTTATTTCGTAAATTCCAACCAATTCTTTCTGTAAGTAGAACTCGGAAGTAATACTCCACGTGATCACCGAAAGCACTATAGATTTGTCTAATCACACCTCTTTCCAGCAATTTATTTAACGACTCAACATCATAGCCACCGTCATCATTGGAAGAAATAAAAGATAAGTTATTTAGTCGATATATATTTCGTATCGAATCTTCTATCAAGGGAATCATTAAACAGCTTGCTGATAGGTAATCTCCTGACCAATATTTCTTTAATACCTCAAAAAGAAAATACTTGTCATCTTCTTGAAATACAGGCGATAAAGCGAGTTCGTTAAAAACCTCCTCAACTTTTTTTATTTTAGTCATCTCTCCCAATACAAGTCGAAGAAATCCAGACTGAAAATGCAAATTTTGAGAAAAGTGGTTGAGTAAATGTCTCTCAAAGTCTTCTTGAACTGACCCGTACTTTGCTGATGAAAAGCCGTCAGTAGACAGAATGGAGTGATTTCCAAGACTAAGGTAAACATACTTACTAGAAAGCTCTTTAAGTTCTTTTTCCATTTTGTCTTTTCTTGGTACGTAAGTAACAGCAACATGCTTGATCGTTTGACCAAGTTTAAAATCTCTTTTTTCACCAAAAGCTGAGTTTAATACGGTATCAATGTCTTCCTTCTTCATCTCCATATCTACAGAAAACTTTTTAAGATCGAAGCTTGTGTGCTTGCTTAGGTTACTCATTTCCTGTTTTATTCTTTGAATTGCTGCCTTGGCAAATGAAAAATTAGCATAAAGTAAATAGACATCAGATAGTTTTTCCAGATAATTAACCACTAGCAATCCGTCAGAATTGGTGTAAAGGTTTTTACGATATGTCTGTTCTAACTGAGATAATACAATTTCGATATTTCTTTCGTCCCCAGCTTTTGAATAATACTTCGCAAGTAATGAAACGGCGCACTCAACATTCCACGCACTTGGATTGGTAGCACTCATCAATCTATTCAATCGATTCTCCAAATCTCCAATCAAAGTTATTTTATGAGTACTGGTTAAAGTTTTTTCTAAGTTGCCATCAAGCACTAACCACTCGAAGCCATAACCCCATAAGCCCGGCTTATCGTCTTCTGCAAATTTCCTCTCTGTATCGATAATATTTTGCTTTATTTGCTCTAATCTTTGAGCATCATTAATTAATGTTGACAAGAATAATGCTCGCTTCAGTTTTTCTTTACACCCAAGGCCATCATCTAGTGACTGATTGCATATTTGGATTGCAGAATCAACAACTCTTTGAGCCATCAAATAATCAAATTTCCCTTCCTCTTTTCGTTTTTGAAAATCTACCACTAAATCAGCGTAACGATTTATCAAAAATGGGTGCTTTGACGCTGTTGCCCTATCTTTCCAATACTCAATAATGTCATCATCAACAATTCTTGAGTCTGGAAATTCAACAACATTTCCATCTTTGGTCGTTCCAGACATCATTGGAAAATAGTACCTATCTTGTTTTTTAGAACCACCATTGTCATTTGCCCAAAAATAGAAAGCTATATATTCGGCTTGATCAAATTTGTTAGTAATAACTTGACCGTCAGTTGTTAATATGTTTTTTATCTTTTCGGCGATTGCTAATTCATCAATCAGCTCAATCTTTGAGTTAAGTGAATTAAAGTAGTTCTGTAATTCTTGATTCGTTATAAATTTTGGTTTCCCCATACTTCTTAATTATAGGCATTTTTATCTAAAAACACCCTTGGATTCACTGGTATGCCATAAACATTTACCTGAAAGTGCAGGTGTACTCCAGTTGCCCAACCAGTTTGACCTTGGCCTCCGATCATGTCGCTGGTGGTCACCTTTTGGCCTTTATAGACATAAATCTTGTTTAAGTGGGCATAGATGGTCACCACATTATTGCCGTGATCAATAATGACGTGCTTGCCATAGCCCCAGAATATTTCACCCGCATAAATAACTGTTCCGTCCATGGCAGGGTTCACTGGCTCATCAAGCTTAGAGGCAATATCAATTCCAGTATGAAAGACCTGATACATACTGGACTGTGCAAATTCCAGAGTAATTACGCCTGTGGTTGGCCACACAACGGTGGGGTTTATCTCCGTTACTACCTCTCCAGTTGTCGGATCTTTGATCTGAATGGCCTGAGTTGTGGAATTTTGATTAACCAGTTTGTCAGAGATGACATTGATACCCACCTGAGTTAGCAGAATGACTGCAATGACAGGAAGCATGAGGATAGTGAGGAATGCGAGGAGGACGAATTTAAGTTCTTTGCGAAATGACCAGAGTGTAAGTACTAGCTTGGGATTCATAGCTAGATATAGACTTCCCTGGGATCAGTGGTTAGAAGAGGATGTTCTTGCTCTGAGGCCACAATTTTGACGGCTACGTGGTTTTGATCAGCAATAATTAAGGCCTCACCGCGATCGCAAGTTAAAAGATAATGCTGTTCGTAAGCAGATAAGTGAAACTCCTCGGCCACTTTTTTAATCGTCGTGGTATCTTGACGCATCAAAATACGCAGGGATGATTGGCTGGCAATAGCTTTGCCGTAATCTTGATTGAGGAAGTCATTGGCTTGCTGGGAAATAATGGTCACGCCAAGATAGTATTTTCGAGCGCGTCGCACTAATCCTGAAATAAATCTGGCACTTTCTGGCTCCTGAAGCAGAATCCAACCTTCATCGATCACTAACATTCGTTTCTGAGGATTTTGCTTGACTTCGTTATTAACAAAGTTTGCTACCACCATCATCATGATTGATCTGATAGATTCGTTTAAGTCTTTGATATCAAAAACGATGAGGCGATTATCCAGTTTGATATTAGTCTGGGAATCAAAGACGGTTGAGAGCGAGCCTTTTACAAATCGCTCGAGTCTGTCGCATAAGTCTTTATGCTTCATTGTTTTAAGGTTTTTGTAAAAATCCTTGAGGAGTGGGTACTCTACTTCTTTTGGTTTTTTGGCGTTCTTTCTAGGGGTTAATTTGGCCTCTTTGTAAGTAAGAAGTAGCGCTCGATCTACAACCGCGCGTTCCTCTGAGGTTAATGAGCCAACCATGAGTGAGATAAGCTCAGTTAAATCTTGGATGTGTTCAGACAAATTATTTTCTGCCGTTACGGTGTGTTGAGTAAATTGAAATGGATTGATTTTCTCCTTGGAGGTAGCTGATAACTTGATATATGTTCCTCCCACGCTTGCGGCCAGTTGTTTGTATTCGCGTTCTGGGTCGATGATGATAACTTTCGTGCCTTGCATCAGATGACGAAGGATCTCGACTTTTGCGGTATAGCTTTTGCCAGATCCTGACTGAGCAAAAATTATGGAGTTGGCATTGTTTAAAGAGTAGCAGTCGATAATTACTAATGAGTTATTGGATTTGTTAATGCCATAGAGGATGCCTGATTCCTGTACGAGTTCAGATGAGACAAAGGGAAACGTGAGTGCTGCACTAGAGCTATCGAGATTACGTTTTTGTGCTAATTTGTTCTCAGCTCTCGGCAAGATTGATTGCAATCCTTCAATCTGCTGGAAGGTTGCGGGTTTAATATAGAAAAGCCTCGTTTGCATGACTGTTTCTAATAGTTTAGTGACTTTGTTTAGCTCAATGAGTGATTCCGCACTAATCGTCATATAGATGGAGATTTGGAAGAGTTTCTCCATGCCTCGCTGGATCTTGTCTTTAAGCTCCATGGCAGATTCAAGAGGATCAGTGATTTCGCTCCCTATGACCTTGCCTTCTTTGAGCATGGTGCGCTTGGTGGATTCAAGTTCAGTGATTTTTCTAATTAGTTTGGGTAGGGCAGTTAAAGGATCAACTTGTTCGATGTGATAGCTGATATCAATATCGTGATTAAAGTTAATCAGGTTATTAAGCCAACCAGTTGAAGCCACATATGGATATCCTGAGACAAACATTGTTCGGACAAAGCGATCATTGATTTGTAAATATGATGATTCTTCTTTGAGTCCTGCATAGGAGATTAAATCCACCTGATCCTGAGTACCAAAAGCGATTTTGACCGCCTGATTTGTCATGGCTTTGAGTTTGCGCTTCTTTTGCCAGAGCTTAATCGGTTTTAGGCTAGTGAATTTTTTCTTTAAGTTAAACATAGTTGTTTTTTAGTAAGGCTTCGACCGTCTCTCTTGTGATTGCCTGAGTTTTCAGACTTTCGGGATTGTAGAAGCCGTAGAATAAATTGAGAATTTCAAGGCCAGTTGTGCTTCGCGCTTTCATTTGCATGCGTTCCAAACCTTTAATAATAATGTCTTTCTCAAGATTTAAGTGCTCTTTGATAAGCTTCATATCCTGATGACGCTCAGTGTGTTTGTAAGGAATGACAATATAGAAACGGCGGGAGAGAATCTTGTTGCCAGAGACAAGTTTTTTGACGAATGAGCAATAACCCTCAATCTGTTTTTTGTACGCAGGGATAGTTTCTTTGCCTTTTATTTTGCCAATATCTTCGACGTAACGATCAATATCGACTTCTCGCACACGAACGAGTATTTGGATTTCACACGGCAGTGAGTTTAAGAAGTTTTGGAAGCTATCAATAATCACATCCTGTTCTTCTTCGCTCTTAAGCTCAAAGTTAACCGATGAAGTTTCTAAAATCTGGCGATATTCGTTACCAGGGAGAACAAGGATATTATCCACAACCTCTTTAATCTGGATTTGCTGACGGCTACTAGATTGTTTAGATTTGCTAAAGATACTCATAGTTTTAATTCTTCATTTGATAACGAACTGCTACCTTGCCTGAGTCGATTAATTGCTCGAGACGAACAAGGTCGCAAATATTTATTTCAGTCTTTTGATCAATGGAGACTTTCTTTGTTGTTTTTCTTTTAATAACGGCAATATCTGGGATATCAGGAATATCGATAATGCGGTTGGTAATATCGTTTTTGTTATAGAGCCAGTACTTAGGGCGGAATTGATACCTGAGTACCACTCCCAGCCAATCAGCTACTATTTTGTCTTTAATCCGAATGATGAGAATTAGGCAGATTGCGATCACGGCACCAATGAGCCCCAGTTTATAAGGTGCCAGCTTCATTACAGGCGCAAACAGTATGTAGATGAGGGCAGTCCATAGAACCGGAAACATCAAGATTAAGATTTGGGTCATGTTGAGTGATCCGGCGATCTTATCCTCAACAGTCGTTATTTGTGCTGGAATAATAGTAGTTCTCATAGATGTACTGTCTTTCTGGGCGTTGTGACTGACCTTGCAGCCTTAGATGAAGCCGTAACGCTTGAATCAGTACTAAGCACATTGGTAATTTGACTCCCAACGTGGCGAACTGCCCCAACACTACGTGAGAATAAGATGAGCTGCATCATAAATGAAGGTATTTTAAGGAGTGTTAGTAGCAGTCCAATGGCTACCGCCACAGAGATAAGAGAATTATTGGTCTGCTCTGGTAGTGAGAGAAAAGTACCTGCTAGTTGAATCGTGACGACATGCACAAAAATCATAAACACCGAGACAAAATATCCTTTGACTGCCATCTCGGCAAAATCGGCAGTTTTGGGGATCGCTGAGAGGAGAAAAATAAATGGCGAGAGCACAGCCCCAAGCGAGATCACAATTAAGCGACTGATGTACATGAGAAGCAGAACTATGGCCACAATCAAGAATATGAGAAGAAATATCAGGATAATAAATGGTGCGGTGCCATTGGTAATGCTTGAAATAGTAACGGCATTGCTAATCCACGCATGATTTAGACCTCCAGTAGCGGAAATGACGCCAGATACTAAAGCGTTACTCGCTTTTATGGCATAGTCAGCCAGGAATAGCGAAACGTTGGCTCCAAGAAAAGCTAGGCCAATTCGAGGAAGTAAATGTTTAAATTCAATTTCTTCAAAACCAAAGGTGGAAGCGCTCATAAATTGAAGGCCTAGAAGTGCTACCACAAGTACAAATAATGTATCGGTTATTCCCACCATAATGAGCCAGAACTTAACGATTGAGGCGTTTTCTAAAAGTGATGGAGTAGTTGAGAGAAAAGTCATAATGCCATCAACGATTGGCTTAGTCGAACTTTCGACAATGTTTTGAATAAAGCCGTTGACTGCATCGATTAGTACTTGGGTAAGTCCGTCACTAGGAGCCACACTCTCGATTTGCGTAATGGGTAAGTTGCTAGTGGTAGTACTTCCACCATCTCCCACTAACGCACCAGAGAGAAATGAGACAATCGAACTGGCAGCAAACACAACCACCAGACCAATCAAAGAATTTCTGATGGTTTTCTTAGCATCTTCCAAAGCATCAGGCTTACCAGTTGAAGTAATGTAGATGTAACCACTCCGAATTAAAAAAAAGACCGCTGCTGCGGCCGAAACAATCGTTATTATGGACAATGCGTCCGAAGTAAATGAAGTAACCTCAGTGGGTACATCAGTTGCGGCAAATGCTACCGATGGTGACAGAAGTCCTATGAGTATGGCTATTACCAATACTAATAATTTCATATTTGTTCATATTCCAATATTGGCCGACTTACTGAGCCGCACCAAATGCTCCAGTTGCCAGATCTGAAACAATATTTGTCAGCACAAAAGCACCAAGCACAAC
>JAJVIP010000037.1 GCA_022072025.1 Elusimicrobiota bacterium | reverse complement strand
TGCATAGATGAATGATCCAATTGTTAAACAGAAACACTAAACATTATTAACGGTACAATTAAATATAAAGAAAGGAAAAGTTTAATCAAGGGAGACTACCTTCCTCGGTTGACTTTTTTCATAGATGGAAAATAATGATCTCGACAAGGAAACTGCCGAACGAGTTAAAAATATTGTAGATGATTATGGATTAGATGAATCAGATGCAGTCGATCTGGTAGATGATCTAGATTAACTTTTTTAGCTCTTGCCATATTCTCACCATCGCAAGAGTGTCCAATCCGCAGTATTTCAGGAGTGATTCAACAGTTTTCTTTTTTGTGGTCGGATCAGTACTATGTACCATTTCCCACCAAGCAATCATGGCTGTGTCTCCTTTGTTGATGTCAAGATCTTTGTAGCTTAGTTCTGGCACCATGACTGGTAATACGTTTTTAATCGACCATCTACCTTTAAAGTCTGGGTGGAGATAATACCCCTTAGATACAATTTCCATCAGATCGAACATGCGATTGTTTATATCTAATAGAAAATCTTTGTACTCTGGGAATTGCTCAGCCATTTCTTTGTTTCGTCCTCCTTCAAACGCCTTATTCCATACAATGACTGATCCAGTGTCGCTGATACGGCTTCGGAGATGTTTTACAAGCTCTCTTGCGGGATCGCCAGGCTCCAAAGCTACATACTCTTCGTGCTGTATTTCTTGGCTATTACTGCTAACAATATGAAGTGAATACTGAAATACCATTTTCTGGTATGGCTTATGGCCTTTATAAAGAGGCATGGCTTCATCATAGGTTTCGTAGTCTAGGAAGTAGAGTGGATATGTAAGACCGTGTAGTAGGCTCTGGATCGTTGTTTTGTCTATAAATGGAGTCTTGGATTGCATGACGTCAACTATTTTTTGTTGTTTGGGTGTAAAGGTGAAATTTAGGTCAATAACTTCGATTGCAATCGTATTGGCCTCTTCAAGCTCCCGGCGCTTCTTTGGTGTGAGATTGGGAATATTGTAGATCGAGTATATTGGCAAATCTGGGTGGCACAGATTAAGACATGGACAGCACTTAGGATTTAGACAGTTGAGGATTGTGTCAGAGTTGTCAGTTTTTACTATTCGTAGCGCCTCTCTCATTTGTGAGAGAACCATAGGAGTCATTTCATTGACATCACTAGTCACATCTGGCACTTTAAATAATTGTTCAATATCGAGTGAATCACCACGAACATACTCGTCATTGAGGAGTATCAAGTGAACCGAACCAATGGTAAGAGTATCTCCGATAACTATAGATTGGAATGTGGCGTCTGGTAAGTGATCTTTCTTTTCTGAGGTAGAACTTTTGATTTCGTAGATATCATAAGTATCAGTGTCGAGGTCATGGATAATTCCATCGGCTCGAGATTGATATTCACCCGACACGTATGTTTGTTGCCAAAGCAGTTCGGCATTGGTGTATTTTGGTAGTACATATTGCATGAGGTAGTCATGCGCGACTTTTTCAACTTCATACCCCTGCTTCATGAGGTGCTGGTCATAGGTAGATGGAGCGGTTATTTGCAACTTTCCATGCTCTTTTGCCCACAAGTGCATGGGTGCCTCAAGAAAGAGAAGAAAATCTGATTTCGTTAGCATATAATGCGATTATAGCCGATAAGTAAGTCTAAAAGGATAACTATGTATACACTCACCAAAATTGATCTACTCGATTCATACCCCCTTGCTGATATTTTCGATGACGAAAAATACACTATCCTCGCTCAAGGTGATGATCTAGAAAAGATGTTGGATACTGCGCTAGGTGGTTTCTTTCATGAAAATCCGAAGATGAAATCATACAAACAGTGGCTTGAGACCGCTGAAGACGGAGGATATGAGTTTGTGTTGCTATCTGGAGGAAAAGAATTGCTTCGTGTTAGCTCATTACTACTATCTCAAGAGGTATTTAATTCCGTGTTTCTAATGAAGAAGTATCATGCTGGTCAAAAGCGCAAAGGAGATGGTCATCCTTACGTTGAACATCCACTGGAGGTTGCTCACATGCTCTGGAAAAACAATTTTCCACCTGAAGTGATCGCAGCAGGTTATTGTCATGACTTACTTGAGGACACGAAATGTCAGGAACATGAAGTAGAAGATGCCTGTGGGCAAGAAGTCTTGAGGATTGTTAAAGCCGTATCTAATGATGAGGAGTTATCAGATTCAACCGATTGGGAAAAGAAGAAATCAAAGTATGTTGAGAGTGTACGAAAAGGTGGAGAGAAAGCAATTATGGTTAGTGTGGTTGATAAGATTGCAAATCTTCATTCTTTCTTTGAGCAATACGAAAAGGAAGGATCAAAACTCTGGACAAAGTTTAATCGAGGCAAAGATAAAAAGGTTTGGTTTGAGAAGGAAGTGCTAAAGATGGCTAAAGAACAATGGGATCACCCTTTACTTAAAGAACTTGAGCAATTGATTGAAAAACTAGAGCAGACGTCGGAATAATACCTATGGATTTATTGGAAAAAAAGATTGATGTCCTCATTAAAAATCTGAGGCAACTCTGGGCTAAATACACGCTACGACTCAAAGCCTATTTTCACAAACTTCTATTTCCTGTGTATTTATTTCCTATTAAGCTCGTTACCTACTCCGCGTATTATCTGATCAGATTTATATTTCGCTTGGTGTTCTCTTTACTTAAGATTTTAATAGAAACAATTATTTACCCCTTTCGGGGACTACGGAATTTTCTTAAATCCCTTTTTATCCTAGGGGTGATTATCTACATAGCAGCTTCACTCTTTGTGATTGCTGATTACCTGAGAACACAATATGGTTTCTATGGTAAATTCCTATGCTCAATAGGGGCTAAGGATAAACTACAAGGCTCTGTAGTGCGGATTGTGGGTGGGTATTCTGAGGGAACAGGGTTCTTTATCAACCAAAATCAAATCCTCACTAATTTCCATGTGATTGCAGATGAACCAAGCCCAAAAGTTATCTTGCCTGATGGAAAATTCTTTACCCCCATCAAGATCACAGGCAACAAAGACGTTGATCTCGCTGTTTTGACGACAGACAAATCTTTTCTTGACCTTGTATTACCATTACCGAACGCTGAATTAACCATATATGAAGACGAACCGCTTATCGCCACCGGCTACCCACTCGGTACCGACTTAGTAGGTCAGGCCACCATAGCCAAAGGAAATTTTATTGCGTATCGTAAATCAAAAAGAGATCCCGTCGTATACATCCAAACTGATGTCAGTCTGGTAAAAGGGATGAGTGGTGGACCATTAACTGATCAATGTGGAAATGTCGTTGGTATCAACACAATGACCTTGGCTGGTCTCTCGCTCTTTATCTCTGGGTATCAGGCCAACACGATGATTCCATCATTTACTGATCAGAATGTGACGAAAATTGAAGTAGATGCTTCCAAATCTCCGGAAGACGCAGTAAAAGCTTTTTATACCTATTTGAAAGCTAGAAGAATGGAGGAAGGATTCAAATTACTTAGCCAAGAATACCTCAGGAAAACTAATTTTGATGAGTGGACTGCGAGGTTTACGGATATTCTCGATGTTGATGTGATCAGGGCAGACAAGTTTGAGAACAGCAAAGATACGGCATTTGTTAAATTCTCTACAAAAAACTGGGTAGATAACGAAGCGGAGATGCATTTTTATGAAGGCACATGGCAAACTGTTCAGGAAGACGGCGTCTATAAAATGCTTAAAAGCAAGATTGTGGAAGTTGAAAACCCTGACTATAGCTGGTTTTATGAATAAATGAGTATAATTGCATTATGAAGGTGACTCACGACAACATTAATACGTTTCTCTATACACCCGGAAAATATTTCGTAATTCCCGACTTTCAACGCCCTTACTCATGGGACAAAGCAAACATTAGCTCATTTATTGATGATCTAGAGTCTGTCTTAGTTAAAAGTAAAAACCATTATTTTGGAAGTATTGTTTACCTCAATGAGGGTAACAATAGCACGATAATCGATGGTCAACAGAGAGCTACTACGGTTTTACTGATGTTGACTGCTCTATATCACATAATTTCGGATAACCCAGCGTCCTCTACAATTCCAGCTCAAGCAATTAAAGATCAATATTTATACAACAGCCACGACTACAATGAAGAGAAAAATCGCATCAAGTTGCGCACAGTAACTACTGATAACGAAATATTTGAACAGATATTTGAACGCGAATTTGGCCCACACAGCAAAGACAGTAAGTTGTATCAAGCATACGAGCAATTTTACCTATACTTTAAAGAGAAAACTGATCTTCAGAAATATATAGACATTCTGAAGAATTTTGAAGTAGTTACTATTGCGTTAGACGCTTCTGACGATAACCCACAAAAGATATTTGAGAGCATTAACTCCACCGGTAAGCCATTAACTGATGGAGATAAAATTAGAAATTTTGCCTTGATGCTTAATAATGACCAGGCAAGAGATCTAGTGCTCAAGAAATATTGGCAGAAAATTGAAAGTAGATTGACTTATATCAATAAAGATTACATTTCAGACTTTTTTAAGTTTTATCTGACAAGTAAATTACAGAAGGAAGTAAAGATCGAGCAGGTATATCCAGAGTTTAAAAAGCTTTTTTATTCTTATATTGGTGAGGTGCAGGGCGATATCTCAAAGCTAGAAGAATTTTATGGGCAGGTTGTCGATTATTTATATCACTATATCTTCTTGAAATTTAATCTTGACGATGACGGAGTTTATAAATTTGTGGCGGATAAGGGATTTAGGCTCAATTACTTGAAACTTGAAACACCATTCCCTTTCTTGATGAGGGTCTTGGATGAATACACCCACGGAAAATTAGATAACACAGAGCTCTATAAGGTTTTTGAGTGTGTAGAAACATATCTAACGAGAAGAATTATTTGTAATATCCCAACAACTGGCGTAAACAATTTATTCTCCTCAATCCATAAAGATATAGAGAAATATCTATCTGAATATCCCAACCAAAAATATTCCGAAATTCTTGGATACATTTTGACTGATAAAACTGGTGGACTACGCATACCCAAAGAAGCTGAGATCAGGAGTGCTATTAAAAACAATCCGATGTACAGTCAGCGAAATTACTATATATATTTTGTTCTTAGTTCCGTAGACGACCAGTCCAAAGAATCTACTCTCCTCAAGCAAATCGCTAAGCAAGAGATTCAGCTCACGATTGAACATGTCATGCCTCAAACATTGAATAAAGCGTGGATTGAGTCTTTAGGTGACAATTACGAACAAATCCATCAGCAATATTTACATACTCTGCCAAACCTGACGTTAACCGGATATAACTCAAAGTACTCAAACAACGATTTTGAGATCAAAAAGACGACAGAAAACGGATTCAATGAGAGCCCTCTCCTGATTAATCAATATGTTAAGAATAAAGAAAAATGGGATATTGTAGCGCTAGAGGAACGTGAATCATGGTGGTATGACCAAATTGAAAAGATTTGGCCACTCCCAAAGACTAACTTTGTTCCCGTTGTGAATGAAACCGAGCTCTCGTTCTATGATGATAAGGATCTAACGGGATCGAAAGTTAAAGGCGTTTCAATACTAGGTGAAGTTACAGAGTGTAATAGTTGGGCAGCTGTGCTTGGGACAATACTTACTAAACTATTCATTTTAGATGACAAACTCTATGACTATGTAACAAGTGACGACTTTTTGCACCGATATATAACATCAGATTCAAGCGAACTCAGGACACCTAATGCGATAAATGAAACCTCATATTTTTATGAAAATAATACGAACACCAATCTCAAGCGTGATATTGTCGTTAAATTAGCTGAACATTTAGATTTGGAGAAGACCGATATAAAGGTCATTCTAGACAAGTAATTTTTCTATTGCTTCTGTCCGATTTTTTGTGTTTTCTCAGCCAAGATATAGCTATATTTTCCGATTGTTCTAAACAATAGTGTAAATAGGTCACGAGTTACTTCAATAAACGAATATTCTGGAACTTTGACTTCTTTTGTCAGATGAACAACTTTAAGCCTCTGTTCCTTAACGGGTTCGGCCTCTTTAGGTTTTGGAACAGTAATGCCTATATATTGGGTTCCAGGTATCGGAGCTTCAATCTTTACATGCCCTGTGGGTGAAGCCATTGCTAACGCGATATCGGGTTCAAGCTCAATAATATATTTCAACTTGAGTCCAGCGACAATGCTGAGTCTATATTCAACACTTTTATCCTGAAGATTTACCTCCATTACCTTTGTCAGCATTCCATGTTCATCAAAAGTTGATTCAAGAACACCAGCCCATTTTTGGACAAACTCTGTATTAACTTTTATAAGCTTCGTTTTAGGCACAAATTAGTTATATCACAACACAGTAAGAAGGGGTCTTACCCCTCTTTTTGCAAGGGTTTCCGGCTTCGCCTCCAATAAACTGCACTTCGTTTGCCCTTGCAAAATTTCACCCTGCTTGAGGGTTCCCCTGGTATGGGAAGTATGGCCATACTTCCCAACTATTAATTTCGGGAATAAGCCAAAAAGGAGGTGAGAAATTATGAAACTACTTACAAAAGGACTACTAGAAAGGTTCGCCAAGCTAGGCAGACAGGAAGACAGTAGTGATCCTGTTGTGGTTGCGAAATTCTTTAACCCAACAGGCGCGGGTACATGGTATGCCACCGAGTACGATCCAGCATCGAGAGAGTTTTTCGGGTTCGTTTCCATCTTTGGGGATTGGAACGACGAATGGGGCTCTTTCTCTCTAGATGAACTCGAAAGCTATCACGGCAACTTTGGATTAGGGATTGAGAGAGATTTGTATTTTGACGAGAAGAGAATCAGCGAAGTTATGCCCAGTGCAAAATTATAAATATTGTATCCACCGCGGGGCCCCAACCCCGCGGATGGGTATCCAAGAAAGGAAAATATATGATTAGAAGATTACCAGTTTTTAAAGGTTACACAGTAGATTTACGATTGCAGGAATTTCGCAAAGTCCCGCTTAACGACTTACCCGAGTTTATCCCACTATTAAGTGATAAAGGGGCTCGACTGTTTAATGAGTTTAGACAAACAGAAGAAGGACGCGAGGAACTAACTAGATTTCTTGGACGGAGTGAATAGTTGACTATCTCAATCGTTCTATTTGGGGATGCTCATGGCCGGCAGCTTCACGATCCTGTAATAGTTCTATCTGTTTCTCTCGCACATCTTCGAGTTCAACGCTTCCGTTGGTGTGACGCTTAAACAATGAGGCGGCATATTTTCCACCTAAGAAATGCGGCAAAATTACATAATCAGCCTTTGCCTTGTACAGCTCAAGCGCATTACTAATACTATGGGCAACCACCCAAACCAACGGTGCTTTATCCTTTCTCTTTGCTACCGACAAAACAATATGATTAGTCTCAAGTTCAGGACTGGTTGAAATAACAAAATCAGCGTCTCTTAGTTTCATATCTTCCAAAAAATCAGGGTCGCTGGCATCACCATATTCGCAGGCTATACCTTGTTTCGTCAGTTGTTGAATAGTTTCTGGATCATGATCTATTGCCAGAAATTTAATATTTTCTTTTTTGAAGTGTTCGATAAAGTCATAACTTACCCTCCCACCCCCGATTAAAATAACTGAGTATCTGTCTAATTTTATAGCTCGCTCTCGAATTTGTTTCTTTTCAAAAATATCTAAATAAGGGGATATATAACGATAGAGTTTATCAGAATAAAAAATCAGGTATGTTGAGATAAAAATTGTAATAATTCCAACTAAGGTCACAGTGGACAGCACGTACGAAGAAACTTGATTAAGAGAAACTCCAACTCCAATGAGAATGAGCGAGAATTCACTTATCTGGGCTGCCATCATTCCAGTCTGAAAGCTAGTCTTTTTGCGATACCCAAGAACACCCATCACAACGAGCTGGATAAGAGGATTAATAATCAAAACGAAAAGGGATAATATAATTGCGGGGATCAAAATACCGTCAAAATCACTAACAACTAACCTCGTTCCCAAAAGTATAAAAAATGAGACGATGAAAAAATCCCGCAAGGGTGTAAGACGCGCACTTATTTCATGACTGCTTGGTAAAGTTGATAATGCGACCCCAGCTATAAGCGCTCCGCCCTCAAGTGAAAAACCAATATTTTGGAAAAGAATCGCAATGCCAATAGCCCAAGCGTTTGCAAATAAAAATAACAGTTCTTGGGAGCGTGTAAGATAGGGATGTAAATAGCGGATGACATAGTTGGCAAAGGCAAATACACCCACTCCAGTAGCTAGACCTAGTGCCAGGGTAACGAGTAGATTGCTTCCAATACCAGATGAGCCAGTCACAATTGGAATGGCAAAAAGCAAGATAATTGCAATGAGATCCTGCAATAGTAACGAGCCTATGGATATTTTTACATATAGCTTGTCTAAATCGCCTTTATCAGCCAAAAGTTTCAAAACAATAACCGTACTTGAGAAAGATATTGCAATACCTACATATAGTGAAGTGATCCATCCGTATCCAAGTAACATACACACAGCTACGCCTGCACCACCAGTTAAGACAACTTGGCCAAAAGTATTCATTACTGACGCCATGCCATATTGCTTGAGCATTCGTGGGTTAAGGTTAAGTCCAACACTAAATAATAGGAAGGCTATTCCTAGGTGACTAAATAACTCTAGCGTATGAATATTTTGAAAGAGACCAAGAGCATAGCGGCCAACAAGAATACCCGTAATAATATGGCCGACAATCAGAGGTTGGCGGAGAAAGCGCATTACTAGCGACACAAGAGCAGCAATACCTATGAGCACACCAATTTCTGCAAAAGGACCAAGATTCATGAATTTATTATACTGGGTATTTGTCGATTATTGCACGAAGCGAAATAATCAAACTATTTAATGTCTGAATAATATCTGGCTACTCATCTTCTGTCTCAATCTTTTCCCAACTACCAGCAAAAGCTTGCTCTTTGGTAGCAATATAAATCTCTATTTGATCAAGAGAGGTTTCTTCATAAATACGGGCTATATGTTTCTTTAGGTAGATCATGCTGCCGTATCCAGGACAGATAAAAAGTATGGCCGGAAATGGATGGTTAGTCGCCTCCTCAAATTTTCCGTCATCGATATAATCACAGTACTCTTGGACTCGCTTGCGCAAGGCAAACCGAGGCGAGCTATCTTCAACTACTTCAACAAAGTATCTTTTTGTATTGCCAGCAATATCTACCCGAGCAAAATAGGCATCGGGTAATGGGTGAGGCATGTAGGGGTGTGCCAGTAGATCTGTTTTGGTAAAGAAATGGAGTGTGTGCTTGGTTTTTTCTGATTCTTGGCTTAGATGTAAGAAGTACTCTGCTAAAAATGAGGTATGAGCGATAAATTGTTGAGATCTGATTTTTTCTCTGTAGATTCGTTTCAAGGCTCGTTTATCGATATTATCTTGTTGTTCTAATATCTGGATACTTCCTGACGTTAGATAATAGACTGCTGGGAGATTAGCTAAGCCTAGTGATCGTGTGTAATGTTTGCCAATGTAATTTTTTGAAGTGAGTAGTTGTAAGTGGTAGTTAGTCAGGCGGATAGTTTTGTGAATAAGTAGTTTTTGAAGTTGTAGACTGGTTAAGAAGCGAAAGCGATAGAGATAGTGAAGAATGTTGAGTTGTAGAGCGGATAGTTTTTGATTGTCCATAGTATGTGTAGAGCAGAATCTGGAATGATTGTATCATTCCTCTCCCTTATATATAAGGAATAAGGGGTAAAAGTAAAAGTTAAAAAGGTCTATTTATCGGGCTAAACTAAAAATCATATTTTCCTACCGGTAGGTAAAGTTATGGCACTGTAGAATAGATCTTTTGTGTAGCTTGATTAGTAGTTTTTTTGACTGGTATTTGTTTATCTGGAGTGTAGAACTTGGCATACAATTTTCTCGACGATTCAACAACCTCATTAACCCTATTCTGACTGTATTCGATTTGTACTGGATCAGTAACACCTGAAAATGGTTCTTCTGGGTTAAGTGCTCCAAGCCTCATGTAAAAGTGATATGAGGGAAGGCTCGCGATTTCACCCTGTTCGATATATGGCCTGAATTGTGGCAAGATCATCCGTTCATCCTCAGGGTTAGCGGTTCTAAAGCAAATTACTGTGCCCGTATTGGCCAGAGTGATATTTACGAGTGAAACATCTTCAAGTTGTGAGGTGGTTTGGTGAGCCAAGATAGCGCCAAGTCGATATTTTCGCGCCTCTGAGAGGATTTGGGCAAACGCTGGGGTAGCAAAGTTTTGGAACTCATCAACATACAAGAAGAAATCCTTTCTTTCTTCCTGCTTCATCCTCGCTCTCTTTAAGGCGGCCAACTGAATCTTTGCCATGATTAAAACTCCAAAAACACTTGAGTTATCCTCTCCAATCTTGCCTTTTGAGAGATTGCATAAGAGTATTTTCCCTTCATTCATAATGGTATCGAAGTTTACGGTTGACTTACCCTGCTCAAGTATTCGCTTGGCTGTCGGTGAAAACAGGAAACGACCGATCTTATTGGTTATAGGAGAAATCATTTTCACTTTTTGATAATCACCCGCTTTGGCAAATTCAAACTTCCAGAAATCGTTAAGATTCTCATCTGTCAGGTTTTTGGTAACAGATTTTCGGTAGCTCGTGTTAATGAGTAGTTTGTAAACCGTAAACAAGGTAGCATCTGGGACGGTAAAGGCGGTATGGATAGTATTTCTCAAGATGTATTCCATTCGCGGACCAGAGTATTTATCTGTGTATATTTTATGGAAGACCGAGATAATACTTTCTGCTATAAATTCTTTTTCTCTGATAGCATCTTCAGGATTTAACCCTGGAGTTAGTTCAAGAAGATTGATACCCATAGGATAGCTAATGTCATCTGGATTAAAGTAGACTACATCCTTGATCCTCTCGCGAGGTATTACAGACAATATCTGCTCAATCAGATCACCGTGCGGGTCGATCACCGACAAGCCTTTGTTGTGATCAATATCTTGCTTAATCATCGATAGCAACATCGTGGACTTTCCTGTACCGGTAGCTCCAAGAATATACACATGGCGCCGTCTTTCGTCAGCGGTTAACCCTATTTTAGTCTCAGTGCCACCATAGGTATTTGTCCCAAAGTACAAATCACTTTCTTGTTTCTGCTTAAGTGATAATGGAGCGGGCAATTCTTTACTGTGTTGCTTGAGCAAATCCTCAGTCTTAGTCGTACTGGTATAGGGAAAGTGATAGAGATCTGATACCTCAGTGGCCGAGAGAATAAATGATCTAGTTAGTAGCAAGAACCTCAAGTTGTAAAGTGATTCCATTATTCGATCAAATATCTTTACCCTGATCCGAAATGACGGAATGAGTGCCTGGTACTCCGAATTATTAAGCGCGGAAAGTGCAGATTGAAAACCTCGTTCCCGTTTTTTGAGTTCACTATAATTATTGCTTGCTACCATGAGCCGTACAGATGCCGAGAATAACTGTTGATCTAATTTATTCTTTATCAGTTGTTCCAGTTCCATCTGATACGGGTTTGGCGTTTTGAGTGGTTCGATATCGGTTGGAAGCCGTAGCATCGGACCTTCTCTGCCATCTGTTGTGATAAACACCAGTAATCCAAAGGGAAGCATCAGTATACGAAGTATTAAACCGAAGAGCATTTTGAATAGGACTACAACTGGATTTGAGCTTGCATCATTGCCCAAGTTTGAAACAATGTCTTTACCTGAGTAAATAAGATGAGAGATACGCGAAACGTCAGGAAGTGAAGATTTACGCAGAGGCGATAATACGACCTGAAATGCAGTTAGATCATCGTCACTTAACTTAGTCATACTTCCTGTTAGGTATGCTATCGGATCATGGCTGGCTAAATCCTCTTGGTGTTTAAGTGGGTATGCAAAGTGTCGTGAAAGTCTATAACTAGATATTCGTTTATGTTGTTTAGTAAGTAACTCCAGATAATCAGTCGTTTCTTTTACACTGATTCCGGGCAGATAGGATAAGAGGGTTTTCTTAACTAAGTCAGCTTCATCTTCCCCAATTCTTGTGTAATAGGTTATTCCACCATTCTTTGTCGAGACTATCTCAAAAGAATAAGTTTTTTGGATATCAAATAAACGGTTGATAAATGATCGTTGTCTGGCCAGCCCATGCAGAATGGCAAATAATTGCTGAGTGGTATATGAAGACTGTTCTGTATTTTTGAGCGGTTTAATCTCAAAAAGGATACTTTTCTCTTTTAACTGTTTAATGAAAAGATATACCCGAAATATCTGATAACAGACATATAAGAGCACCAAAGCCAGTAAAACTATCTTGAGTGGAGTAATAAAGGGACTAAATGAAGTGAGCAACGAAGTTGAATACGGTTCTAGAGTTTCTTGTATGGAAGTTATATTAAGCATAATCCGACCTTAATAGGCAGGATTTAGTTGAGAGTATACAGGAAGTTGCCGTTGTGAGCAAAAGCTTAAAATGGAAGAACTTGGGAGGATTTAATCTTGAGCGCCTTGCAAATACTTTCGATCACTGAAAAAGTAGGGTTTTCTTCTCCTCGTTCAATGCCAGCATAGTGGGTTGTAGAAATTTTGCTCAGTACCGCAACCTCTTCTTGTGAAAGGTTTTTATCCTCCCGAACAGAGCGCAGGTTTTTACCGAACGCTTTCTGGCTTTTTTCATCTGGCAACATATTCATAATCGTAGTATATCACTCGCAATTTGACGGTAGTTTATCAAAGAACTCTCATTTCTTCAAGTTATAGGACATAGTTTGAGCCTAAATATCCTCTGTAACTATAGTTATAATTTAGCCTTGAAATATGCTTGACAACTACAACTATAATTGCTATTCTGTAACTATAGTTGTAGTTTATTTAAGAGTACAGCCATGATAAGTAAAGAGTATTTAGATAAGTTTAAGAAACTATATAAAGACAAATATGACATTACTCTCACAGATGAGGAGGCAACTGAATTGGCAAACCATTTTCTCAACATGATGGAAGTGCTTATCAAGCCTAAACAAAAACGTTTGCGCAGCATACAGAATAACAATGTGTCTGAGGAAAGGAGTACCTATGCGACTGACAGGCTATAAAAACCACAATAATACTAAGCTTCCTGCGTCTCCACGCTACATGATGTATTGTCGCAAAAGTAGTGAATCCGATGAGCGCCAGATTCAATCATTACCAGATCAGATTACAAACTTGACTGCACTCATTAAACAAAGAGGTGTTGAACTTGTTGGCGAGCCATTACAAGAGCAGCGAACCGCAAAAATGCCGGGTAGACCTGTATTTGGAAAGCTTGTACAAATGATCGAGGATGGGGAGGTAAATACCATCGTGTTGCTTAATCCATCCCGCTTATCTAGAAATACCGTAGATACTGGTCGAATTATCTATCTCATGGATCAAGGAAAGTTGCTTGAAGTCGTTACTCCGTATCAATCGTTTCGTAATAATCCAAGCGACAAATTCATGCTTAACCTGCTTTGTACGCAAGCTAAACTCGAGAATGATAATAAAAGCGTCAATGTTACCGAAGCACTAAAGCTTAAAGCTGAACGCGGAGTGTTCCCAGGCAAAGCAAGGCCAGGATATAGAAATAATCATGAAAAACCTCAAGGACTAAGAGATATCTCGCCACATCCCGTATATTTCTCACTTATGAGAAAGCTGTTTGACTTAGCACTAACCGGAAACTACAGTGTTGAAGCTCTCATGCGTGAGGCTAAGATCCTTGGCATACGAAGTACCAAGTCTGGCAAACCGATTGTGAAAAGCTGGATGCATAGAATATTACGAGATCCGTTTTACACTGGACGATTTATCTATAACGGCAAACTCTACCAAGGTCAGCATCAAGCCATGCTTACTGATGCTGAGTTTAATTTGCTTCAAGATATATTGGATGGCAGATCTAAAGCTAGACTCCAAAAACATGACTTTGCTCTAAACGGCATAATGAAATGTGGAGAGTGTCATTACTGCATTACCGCTCAAGAGCATAAGAAAAAATATAAAAACGGGACAGAGCAGGTATTTGGTTACTATAACTGTACGAAGAAAGGAAATAACAAGTGCTCACAGCCGTTTGTATCCACCTCCAAGCTTGAAGGACAGTTTTCAAGTGATCTATCACACTTTGAGATTGAGGATAAAGAGTTTATCGACTGGGCATATGAAGCACTCGAAGAAACCAGGGATAAGTATCAGGAAGTTAATAAAACCAGCTCAGAAGCCCTCCAAACGGCTTTAGACGGTGTGAATCGTCGGATCGATAATCTTATTGCCCTGAAGATTTCACCAGAGAATGACGGTAGTCTCTTATCTGACTCAGAGTTTGGTGATAGAAAACGCGAACTCATGATGGAAAAGGAGCAAATTACACGGTCATTGGCCCAAGCAAATACCAATGGCGACGAATGGTCTGATGTTGCTAAAGACTCTTTTGAATTTGCGTTACTGGCTAAAGAAAGGTTTGAAACCGGTGACTCTGAAGACAAAAAAGTGATATTCAAGGCAATCGGCTTGAACCCGATCTTACTAGATCAAAAACTTGAATATCAGCCTAGATTTGTGTTTATGAAGCTTAAAGAGGTTGCGGAATCTATCAACGGCGGAAATGACCCGCTCGAACCCAAAAAAAGCCCGTCAGATCGCGAAAATCTGAAAAACTATTTAAAAAGTACTGTATTGTGCCGAGGAGAGGACTTGAACCTCCATCCTTTTTACAGGACACGCACCTCAAGCGTGCGCGTCTACCAATTTCGCCACCTCGGCTAATAGAGCATTATTATACTACAAAAACACTATACAATTCTCACCCACACCTGGTGCAGAACCTTCTCATATTTATAGAGACGTTCTACCTTAAAAAACTCATTGGCAACCAGTACTTTTTGGGAAGCAATATTGTCCGGGAGCACATATGCGTAGAGGACAAGGTTG
>JAJVIP010000036.1 GCA_022072025.1 Elusimicrobiota bacterium | reverse complement strand
CCACGGCGGCTGCGATCCCAAGAGCATCAAGCCCAGCGCCGATTCCCGCCGCATGCTCCTCGATCTCATCTTCTACTCCGCCAAACTCTCCCCCGACGACTCCCTCTCCTGACTTCTCACTTCTGACATCTCACCTCTCACCTCTCACCTCTCACCTCTCACCTCTTATTTCTGACTCCTCCCCATGTCCGTCCCTCTCTCCACGAACACCACCCCGCGCAAGCTCCCCCGCCTGCCTACCGGCTTGAAAGCCTGGCGTCGCGCGGTGGAAAGCGTGCTGCAGCAGCTCATGCGCGGCACAGGAGCTCATGTGCAGATCGACGGCGCGCAAAACGTCACCACGGGTGCCGATGGCGCGCAAATCTTCCGCGTCGCATCCGGCGCGGCCGCCGGTGCCGCGCCTCCGCTCCAGGTGCTCTCCGACGGCCGTGTGATCGCCGGAACCATCGGCGGCGTGGTGCCGACGATTAGCGGCACACCCATCACGAATTCACCAGCGCCCACCTTGTCACTCTCCGGATCCGGCACGGAGCATGTCGTCGTCACCGTCTCCGGCAGCGTCAACAGCACCATCCTTTCCAGCCGCACGTTTTTCCACAACCTCTCCAGCCTCGGCGTCTCCATCGCCGTCACCAGCACCGCCCCGAACAGCGGCGATCTGCTGCGCAGCACCTCGCCGTTCAAGTTTTTGCTCGCCACTTTTGTCGATGGCGTCAAAACCTTGCAAAACGGCTACGGTCCCATCGGCTTGTCCTGGGAGGATGATCTCACCGGCTCCGGCACCGCGCTCATGGCCGTCGGCTACGCATCGTCATGAACATCAAAGGCATCCTGCTCATTGAGACGGCCACCGCTGGAGGTGAGTTTGGCGAATTTGATACCATCGAGACAACGACGCGTTTCGGCCTCTTCAACTCCCTCCCCGGGGGTGGTTTTTTTTCCGCGCCGGTCGAGATCGTCGGCGCGGCCGCCGACAACGATGCCGACGGCCGTTTCACGGTGCACACCCCGCTCCCCTGCCAGGTAATTTACCGCATCGACACCCTCGACGGCGATGTCGAGGACGCGGAGTGGTCCGAGGGCACCGAGACCACCACCACTGTCACGCCAGGATCGCCCGCCACCGTCCACCTCAACGCGCCGGGTGATTTCGACAGCTCACGCCTCATGGTCATCGGCCTCATCTGGCATCCGCTGGCGTGAGACTATGCCACACCTGCCCGCCATGGATTCCGCCCCGCCTGCCGCTTCGCCCAGGTTGCTACCATGCCCCTTCTGCGGCGGAGAGGCAGAGTTGCGCGTCTTGCACGGAGGGCGCGAGTGCGGGAGGTGCACGAAATGTTTTATTGAGGGGCCGCCAGCATGGCGGCCCACAATGGGTGGTGGGAAGTGGCCGGATTTCGAGTCAACGAAAACAGAGCGCAGCCGAGTCGCCGCGATGCGCTGGAACCAAAGAGCGGAGCAGTTGACGCGGTTTTGACACGCGTCCTCCCGCGTGATCCACACCGCTTACGTCAATCTGCGCACCGGCCGCGTCGTCAACACCATGGGCGGTTTTGCGCCCTTCGGCGGCGTGGAGCCCTCCCCTGGCTGCCCGCCGGCCGATGTCCTCGTGTTGCAACGCGGCGACACACCGACGCTGCGCCTTCGGTTTTTCGATCCGTGGAACGATGACGACGCCGATCTCCTCGCCGATGGCACCGCCCTCCGCGCCGTGCTGAAAAAATGGGACGATCACAACGGTGATCCCCTCGCCGCCGTCGAGGATGACGACTGGGACAAACCGGCCAGCCTCAGCGACAACGCCGCCACCGATCTCACCGACGATCCCGGCGGCTTTTACCTCGGCACGCTCGATCTCAGTGGCGACGACCTCGACGATCTCCTCCCCGCCGGCACCGGCAGCTACTACTGCCATCTGCAAATCGAGACCAGCCTCTCCGGCGTCGTTCAATCCTCTCAATGGATTCCCGTGCTGGTGCAAAGCGATGTCGCCCGCGGCACGGATGGCGCGGTCATCAGCACCACGCAGCCCGTGCCCTCCGCGCCCTTGTATTACAAGGCCATCACCGCCCTCACCGGCGGCGGTGCCACCGCGCTCGATGGCATTCCGACCGTCGGCAAATCGCTGATCCTCGTCGTGCTCTACGTGGCCGACGAGTTGCAATGGTGGCGCTTGTTTGCCGGCACCACGGCCGAGGACAGCGCCAACGGCATCGTCCGCCCGGACGACTACAACGCCACCACCAACGCGCAGATCTGGAAACGCGTCGCTTAACACACCCCATTTATGGCTGAAGTATTCCAACCTCTCGAACTGCAAAAAGACGGCAAGCATACCGGCCGCTGGCATTACACTTACACCAATTCCACTGGCACTTATACTCACGAGTGCTGCCAGCGCTGTGACCACGCGGAGGATGGTCATGCCACTCCGACGGAAGCCGTAGAATGCTTCCGAAAACATGAAGCGGGTTATTACATCATAAGCGACACAGAAAAGAAAAACGAGTTTGGCCGCTGTTTGGAAACTGGAGTGATCACATCGGGGCTGGTCACAGTGGGGCGGCATTTTTTGCGACAAATTCGGCTCAGCAAGGGAGCACAGACGCCTGAAAACATCGCCCGTCATTTCATGGCGTCCTTTTGATCTGGCACCTCAAACTTGAAACCTGAAACATGAAATGTCTCCACCTCCTCCTCGCCCTCCTGCTCGCCACCACGACGGCGCTCTCGCAGACGAAGTCCGTCACGAAAACGATCAGCAACAACGGCCTCGTTGAAAACCTCGTCGTCCCTTCCGGCAAAACACTCACCATCGCCAGCGGTGGCAGCATTGTGGCCGCCAGCGGCAGCACGGTGACCGGTTTTGGCGGCGGTGGCGGCGGCGGTCTCGACAACATCGCCAGCAGCATCACGGGTGCCACGCTCACATTTTCCGGCACGCTCACCACCGGCCGCACGCTCACCGTGCGCGATCTGGCCGGCACATTGGCACTGACCAGCGATCTGAGTAGCTACCTCACCACCGCCACGGCCGCCAGCACCTATGAGCCCATCATCGCCGCAGGAACCACCGGCCAGTATTGGCGCGGTGACAAATCGTGGCAGACGCTCAACGCCGCCGCCGTCGGCCTCGGCAACGTGGACAACACGAGTGATGCCAGCAAGCCCATCAGCACAGCCACACAGACCGCGCTGGACGGCAAAGCCGCGTTCAGTGTCGTCACCGATGCGCAGGTGACGACCGTTGTAACTGGTCCGGCTTCTGGCACCGCCGGTGAATATGTGCTTTTTTACACGACCACGCAGCCGGAGGCTTATTGGTTCAAGGTGAGCGGATCTGGCACCGCGCCCGTGATTCCGGGGTTCCCCCCCGTCGTCCTTGTTGAAGTGGCCCTTGATAGCGCGGACGACGCCGCGGATGTGGCGACGAAATTGAAAGCGGCGATTGATCTGAGTTCCAGGTTGAGCGCCACGGTCTCAGGCAATGAAGTGGTGGTCACAAACAATGTGGCGGGTGCTGTCTCCGCGCCCAGCACGAACACAGGATGGACTCTCAACGTGGATGTCACTGGAGGCAGTTACAACACACTCAATGCCTACGATGCGCGCAACCTGACGAACCTCCCCGGCGATGCACTGCAAGCGGCCTCCGTGCCCGCGAACGCGTTGGCTGGCGGCATCACGCCATCACAGCTTTCGCTTGGCAATGGTGTCGCGGATGCGTTGGGCGTCGATGTCGGGCAAGGCGGCGCGGTGCTTGTCGATGGCGGAACTCCGACAGCTTTGACACTGACGAACGCCACCGGCCTGCCTGTCTCCACCGGCATCAGCGGACTGGGCACCGGCGTCGCCACGATGCTGGCGACACCTTCCAGCGCCAATCTGGCCTCGGCTGTCACCGATGAGACGGGCAGCGGTGCATTGGTCTTCGGCACCTCTCCGACACTCACGACGCCAAATCTCGGCACGCCGTCCTCCATCACGCTGACCAACGCCACCGGCCTGCCCCTTTCCACCGGCATCACCGGCACCCTGCCCGTCGCCAATGGCGGCACCGGGCAGACCTCGCAGACGGCGGCTTTTGACGCGCTCGCTCCGACCACCACAAAAGGCGATCTGATCGTCCACAACGGCAGCGACAACATCCGCGTCGCCGTCGGCGGAACGAATGGCCACGTCCTCACGGTGGACAGCGCCGAGGCCAGCGGCGTCAAATGGGCCGCCGCCAGCGGTGGCAGCGCCACGACGGACAACCGGCTTTACACCGCCGATGACACATGGACCAATCCTTCGCCATCGACACCGAAACGCGTTTTCGTCCGACTCGTCGCCGGGGGCGGCCAGGGTGGCAGCGGTCGCAAAGGAGCGTCCGGCGAAGTGCGCTGCGGCGGTGGCGGCGGCGCGGCCGGTGCGGTCGTTGAGTTTTGGACCCTGACCACGGAGCTGGCATC
Source organism: Elusimicrobiota bacterium (assembly GCA_022072025.1). Classification (NCBI taxonomy): domain Bacteria; kingdom Pseudomonadati; phylum Elusimicrobiota; species Elusimicrobiota bacterium. The sequence continues at coordinate 35,772 of JAJVIP010000036.1, read as the reverse complement.
GAGTGAGAGCGTCACCATCGGCATTGGTGGCAGCAGCGGCGGCGCGGCGCAGACCGCCAACAACAGCAACGGCAACCCCGGCACGGCGGGTGGCAATACGACCTTTGCCGGGATGACTGCCACCGGCGGCGGCGGCGGCGGCGGCGGAACGAACGCGGCAGGAACCGCCGGAACTAACACAGCAAATGCCACCGCGATTGGCGCGACCTCGGCGAACCCATCCGCGGGAGGCGCGGCATCTGGAACAGGTAGCGCTGGAAGCAATGGCGGCACGTCAGTCCCAAGCCTGCCCACCGGCGGCGGCGCAGGCGGTGGCATCACGAGCGGCAACCAAGCCTCCAACGGCGGAGTTAGCGGCGTGATGGGCAACACACCGCTTGGCACTGTGGCAGGCGGCACCGCCGGCAGTTGGAGCACCACGACGGCGGGCGGCAACGGCAACGCAGGCCGTGGCAGCGGCACCGGCGGCGGAGGGGGCGCGTCATCCACCACCACGAATGCCGGAGCCGGTGGCGCAGGCGGCGGCTTTGGCAGCGGCGGCGGCGGCGGCGGCGCGGCCACCAACGACGTCGGCAACTCTGGTCCCGGCGGCGCGGGCGCAGGCGGCTATGCCTTGATCATCACTTACCTGTAAGTTCTCCCATCATGCAAAACCAACTCCATCACGTTCTGGATACCGTCATCCTTGGCGTCACCACGTCCATCACCGCCCTCGGAGGACTGCTGCTTGCCAGCACAAGTCCAGGCGATCCCAACACTATTGAGCTGCTGCTCTTCGTGTTGCCTCTCATCGGCAGCCTGATCGTGTCAGGCGGACTCATCATGCTCAATCCCACGCCCGAAACACGGCGCATCGTCATCGGCCGCGGCATCATCGCGCTCTTCGGTGGCGTGCTGGCCCCGCAGGTGCTTGCCATGATGCACCCATCACTCGCTGCCGTCGCTGTGAAGCCCGTGCTGCTGTGCAGCGTCGGCGGATTGAGCAGCGCGATTTTTTTCGTCCTCTCCAAGCCCTTTGTTGCCCAGCTCTACAAACGCAGCGAGGGCATCGCCGCGCGCGAAGCTGAGCGACTGGAGCATCGTTTTTCACCCAAGGTCAAACCCACTACTGCTGAGATGCCCGTGCCGCCGAAAAATTGACACGCCATCGCGATTGCTATGAAGCTCTTCCTCCTCCTCGCCCTCGCAGCCCTCAGCGCCTGCACGAATCCCGACATCGAACGCGCCGCTCTCGGCACTCTCGCCGGAGCCGCCGCAGGCTACGCCGCCGGCGGCAAACAAGGAGCCATCAGCGGAGCCGCCACCGGCCTCGCCAACAGCCTCTCCAAGCCCGCTGCCAAACAACCCGTCAACGTCCAGCCCTGATTCCACACTCCAACCCCCATCACTCACGATCATGAAAGCCATGCGCTGCAAAGTCCAGATTCACGAAGTCAACCTCTATGGCACGACGGAACAAATCGTTGCCCGCCCTGTCTGCAAATCGGGCAGTTATCCTGCCGACGGCACTGACGAGGACAACACCTTCGCCAAGTTCTCGCCGTCGGGAGAGTTGAAGCTCTCCATCGCCAATCCTGAGCTTCTCGGCGTTTACAAGCCCGGCCAGAAATTCTACGTCGATTGGACCCCGATCCCGGAGCCGCAGGCCGCCAGCTAGTTTATCTACCCCACACGAAGACGCATGCGCGGTGAGAGCCGCGTTCCAAAGGCACCTCGACCAACTCGCCACTCTCACGGCCCCGCCCTCACCGGGCGGGGCCGTTTTTGCATTAAAATTGATTTGACGCCACAAAACAAAAACATTAGAGATGCGTCGTGATCAGCATCCGCTGACACCCGCCGGAGCGGCTCTCCGAACTCGACAGAGGATAAACGAACATGAAATCGAAGCTCACGATCAAGGACAAAGTCACCGCCGCCATCAACGAACTGCGCGGCATGAATCACGGCCAGCTCTTTCAATGGAGCCGCGAAAACGGCCTCGACAGCCGCGCCGGATTCAGCGCCTTTAAAAAGGCCCTCCTCGCCAACGGCATCGACTACGATGCGCTGCGCAGCGGTCATCAAGCTGCCAAGGCTGAGGCTCTCACGGCCGCCTGCACGCATGAGATCACGCTCTACAGCGACGCGAAAGCATCGTGCGACCGCTTCGCCATTTGTGATGAAGACGGCGAAGTCGTCTGGTATGGCCGCTTTTTCGATGACGACCGCGACGGCTACAATGGCGAGCAAAGCAGCGGAGAGCTGTCCGCTGCTCTCAAAGCCCTCTGGTTCGCCCGCCAGGCGGCCAATGCCGCCGGCCAGCAAGCCGTGAAACTCACCCTCATCGTCGATGCGCAGTGGCTTTGCTCACTCAGTGGCAAGCCTGCCATCCTCGCCCAGGCCGCCAAACGCATGAATCTCGACCTCACGATGGAGTGGATTCGTGGCACCTCCAATCCGGCAGACAAATGGACCACCGCCACCGGCTTCAAAAAATGGAATGACGGCGACCTCGCGTCTCTCATCACCGTCATCGGTGCGGAGCCGGTGAAAAAACAAGTCGCGGTCGTTGTTGAAGTCGAGGCGGTGCCTGCTTCGGTTGTCGAGACGAAGGCTGTTTCCACGGCCGTCATTCCCTCCATGCCGCAGCCTCGCCGCGGCGAAAAGTGCGCCGTGGTGCTCGCGGCGCTTCAAAGCTCGGAACTCACAGTGGAGGAGCGGGCGGAGTTCATCGCCCTCGTCGAGGGCGGCTGCCATCCTTTTCCTGAAAAAGCGACGGCCCTGAAAAACAAAAGCGGACTCACCTGGTCGCAGCTCACCGTGAAAATGATCGAGGAGGTGGCAGCATGAAACTCATGACCTTCATCCGCCGCATGCTTGGCGGCCTGGACTCACACGAGTCCAGGCTGGAGGAAGAAACCTTTGGCGTCGAAAAAAACGCGGACGAACTCAGCTTCGCCGAGGCCTTCGATGAATTTTACGCTTCGCAGATCGCCCGCAATTTAAGGGAAAGCACCCTCTCCCATTGTCGCAACTTTGGCCGACGGGCCAAAGCCGCGCTCGGCGACATCGCGCTCCGTGACATCAGCACCGCGCTGTGTGATCGGCTGCGAACGCATAAAGGAAATTCGTTCGCTGAAGAGCTGCGCGTTTTTCTGAATTGGGCCGTCCGCCGGCGCTTGCTCGCCGTCTGTCCGATGCCTGTCGCTCCGCCACCACCGCGCACCGACAATCCGGCCCCGACTTATCTGCGCGTGGCAGATGCGCACGCGCTTTACCACGCGATGGAGGAAGAGTTCAAGCCAGCCCTCGCCCTCGCGCTCTGGGCCGGTCTGCGACCGTTTGAGATCGCCCGCATGGACTGGAGCTGCATCCATCTCGCGGATCGCCGTCTGCGGATCGATGGCTGCATGACAAAGGTCCGGCGGCCTCGCGTCATCGATGGCGTGCCCACGATCCTTTGGGCACAGCTCGCGCTCTACCATCGAGGCAGTGGTCCCTTTGTGCCTGGCGTGACCACCTTGACCCGTTATCAATTTTGGGCCGAGGCCAAAAGCCGCGCCATGAAACGCGCCGGCCTCAAACTGCCCAAAAACGTGCTTAGACACACCTTTGCCACCTACTTCACCGCACTCACCGGCAATCCGGCTGTCACCGCACGAGTGCTTGGACACACAAAGCTCGATCTGCTCGTGAGACACTACGACGGCCTCGCCTCCCAGACAGAGGCGATGGACTATTTTCACCCGCGCCCGGTGCTAGCGCTGCCAGAACATCGCACCCCATGAAATCGCCCTTGCCATCCCTCCGCCGGCATCGCATCCTCCGCCGCATGACGTCAGACAAAACAAGGAAGCGCGGCGCGCCGCTCAAAAACCAAAACGCCGCCAAGGATGACGGCTACGATACCGTCATCCGCATCCGCTGCCATGCGGCCGATAAAGGAGGCTGGAACCTCAAAGCCCGCAAGACAGGCCTCGACCTCAGCGAGTGGATTCGCACGCGGCTCAATCGCGCCGCCGATTGACACCCACGCGTGAGCATGCTCACCAAAGCCCCCAAGCTCACCACCTCCCGCCGCTGATCCGGCACTCGAACGTCACCCAACTCTGCAAGCCTTGACTTTACAAGCCCCGACCCATCTTCGATTCTCGTAGGGGTCGCCACTCTCACTAGAGGGTGAGAGGACGGGAATGGACGCGGGAGGATGGGAAAAGACGGTTTGCGCGTCACTCGGACGTCACTCATGGTGTGGGGTGATTTTACGCAAGAGGACCAATGCCGGGGGCTCCGTGTCGTGGCAGCTCGATTATGGCGTCGTGGAGGGACGACGCAAGCGGGTGGCGTTTGAGGACCGGGAGGAGGCGGAACGGGCGCTGGTGGCGGCGCGGGAGGCGCAGCGACGGCTGGGGGCGCTGGGGGTGGCGGCGTCGCCGGTGGAGATGGCGGAGTTTCTGGCGGCACGGGAACGGCTGGCGAAGGCGGGGGCGTCGATCCTGGAGGCGGTGGAGTTTTTCATGGCGCACGGGTTGAAGGTGTCGCGCCCGAAGCTGCTGACGGAGGTGATCGAGGATTTTATTTGGAGCCGTGAGGAGCTGGGGCGGGACCAGCGGACGCTGGAGACGTATCGCCATGTGCTGAGGAGCCTGGGACGGTCGTTTCCGAGCCGTCAGGCGCATGAGCTGACGCGCGATGACGTGCGGGCTTGGCGGCGGAGCCAGGGGTGGTCGGCAAGCACGCAGAACAAGGCGCTGGGGCATGTGCGCAGTTTGTTCAAGTGGGCCGTGTCTGAGAGGCACGCGGGGCATGATCCGTGTGAGGGGATCGAGGAGGTGACGGCGATGCCGCAGGAGATCGAGGTGCTGTCGGTGGGGGAATGTGAGCAGTTGCTGAGGTATGCGCTGGAGGTGCCGAGGTTCATGCCGTTTGTGGTGCTGGCGATGTTCCGCGGGATGCGACGGGCGGAGCTGGAGCGCCTGCGGTTTGAGGAGCTGGACGCGAAGGCGGGCACAGTGATCGCGGCGGCGCGGAAGGTGAAGACGCGGCAACGCCGGGTGGTGGAGCTGACGCCGCAGATGCTGGCGTGGATCCGGGCGGCGGGATGGACGGAGGAGAGGATGCAGACGGGGCCGGTGGCTCCGGCGAATTTGAAGACGTTGTGGCCGCGGTTCTGGCAGGCGGCGGGGTTGAGGCGCTGGCCGCACAACGGGCTGAGGCACACGTTCGCCTCGATGCATTATGCGATGCACGAGGACGAGGCAAAATTGCAGGCGATCCTGGGGCAGCGGAGCGCGGAGGTGCTGCACACGAATTACCGCGCGCTGAAGACGAAGGCGGAGGCACGGCGGTTTTTTGCGCTGCGGCCGCCGGAGGGGAGGTGAGGTTTCAAGTTTCAGGTTGCAAGATGGCGGTGGTGGGCATGGTGCGGGGATGAGCGGCGGGCAAAAGTTTCTCTTCTTCTGCATGATTCTTGTGGCGGGTGTGTTCGCGGTGATCGGGCTGCGCGATGGCCAACGGACTGAGGAGAAGGCTTCAGCCGGCAAAGGTTCGATTGAGGAGCGGACGATGCAACGCATCAAGACCTATCTGCGCGAGACGGTGCCGGATCCCGAGGCTGAAATCATGCGCCGCAGCCGCTTGATTGAGCATGAGGCGGGCTACTGGCAAGCGGTGAAGGTGCGCGCGAAGAATGCGTTTGGCGGTCCTGTTTTTGTGAACTGGGTGTTCCGCTTTTCCATGCTGGGTGATTTGGAGCAGTGCCTGCCCTTGGAAGAGTTCGTGGCGGAGATGATGAAAAAGTATCCGGAAATCGAATACAAGAAGCTGTTGATGCGCTGGATGCCGCCCATGAAAAAGCCGCTCAGTGAGCGGCTTTTGTTGTTTAGGGCTGGATGTGTTTTTCGTGCTCTTCAGCGACTTGGGAGATGTCGTGGGAGCCGCCGCTGCCGCCGCTTGTTTTGTAGCTGACTTCACGCCGCGTGCCGATGGGGATGAGGTTTTCAGCGGGGCGTTTGGTTTTCAGCCAGAGGCGTATGGCTTCAGCAATGATCTGATCGGCACTGAGTCCGCTGGCCTGGGCCTCATCGAGGAGTAAATGAAGTTCATCCAAAGGTAAGGTGACCGGAATGGCCCGCATCATCTTTTCTTCCACCCAAGCGGGGATGGCGCGTTCGCCGCGCTCCCATTTCACAATGGCTTGAGCGGTGCATCCGCCGAGATCGGCGGCAAGTTGTTCGCGGGTGAGGCCGCGCGACTTCCGCAGGGATTCGAGCTGTTCTTTAGTCATGGGTAACAAAAGTTACCCGTTTTTAATACAATGTCCAACTTTTGTTTTGACATACCCAATGGGTTGTTTATTGTCCTATTCGTTACCCATTGAACAAATGAAAGCCACCCTCACTCTTGATTTCAGCGACAGACTCAACCCGGACGAGCAGCGGGAGCTGCTGGATGAGTCGATGAGACGGCAGGTGCCGATTGAGAGCATCCTGGTGGAGGCGCTGCGGATGCGCCGGGAGGCGCGGCGCGGGCCGACGGTGGCGGCGGCAACGGCCACGGCGGCGAAGGCGGCCTGATTTTTCAACGCAACTCAACCCAACCCAAACCATGACCATGAAAGTCAACTTCACCAACTCTGCAACGCCCCGCCCCAAGAAGCTGCTCATCAACTACCGCACCGTGCATGGCTGGCAGTTTCACGCGGGCAGCACGCATCATGTGGATGCCAATGAGTCCGGCCAGATTGCCTTGAAGTGCCCGATCTCGGGCGGGCTGGTGTTCTTCGGGCGCAGTGAGTGGATGTGAACCTCAACCCAAAGCACAAACCATGAAACTGACTGCTACGGAATCGAAAAAGCTGGCTGCCGCGCTGGAGATCCTGCGCGCGAAGATTGCGGGGGCTCCGAAGGCTGCGGACCTGGTCAAAGGACCGGGGCAGGCACGGCGGCTGGTGGACGCGGCCTGTGATGGCCGGAACGCGTTGCAGACGCTGCTGGCGGAGCTGGCCTGACCTTTTTCCCCTGAAAAAACCATGAAACCGGAGGGCCAACGATGAAACGGAACACGAGGAGAAGAACGACGGCGCTGCGCAGGTGAGGGCTGCGCAGCGCGGGGAGGGGCGGAGTTTTCCCGCCGCGTCTGATGTTCGGCATCACCACGATGGATGCCCCAGGGGAGCGCGGGCGCAGGCGGGACCTTTTTGGGAGACGAGGAAGTTTGAAATCACAGCAACGAAGCAACACGACGATGAGTATTGAGGCGAACAGACAGGACCAACTGGGCACCGAGGAGGTGCTGGAGCTGCATGAGGGCTTTGTGAGAAGCCGGGCGATGCGGTGGATGACGGCGATGCCGCATCTGGAGATGTATGCGGATGATCTGATGCAGGAGGGGAGGATCGCGCTGTGGCAGGCGATGGATCACTACGACGCGACGCGCGGGGTGACGCTGCTGACCTATGCGGGGAGATGGGTGGATAACCTGATGCGGAATTTTGTGTGGCGGAAGAGCCAGTTGATCCGGTATCCGCAGGGGAAGGCGGTGTCGTTTATGCGGCTGGATGAGGCGATGGACGGCGATGAGGAGCGGACGATGCACGGGGCGCTGACGATGCCGGACCCGGAGACGTGGAGCGCGGATGACCGGCACACGGCGATGATGCGGGCGCTGGAAAAACTGACTGAGCCGGAGCGCCGGGTGGTGGTGGAGTGCGTGATGAAGGGGCGGCTGCAACGCGAGGTGGCGGCGGAGATGGGCGTGTCTCACACATGGGTGCAGTGCCTGATGGAGCGTGCGATGACCAGGCTGCGCCGACTGATGGGGGTGAAGGTGGATAAAAAGGACCTGCTGGCGGGCTGGGTGCCGATGAAAACGTGGCTGGCGCAGCGCGCGGAGGAGCAAGGTGTGACGCCGCATGCGGTTCGGTTGCAGTTGTATCGCGGGACGCGGCGGCTGCCGGAGGCGAGGCAGATCGGGCGGCGGTTTTTTGTGCGGGCGGAGGCGGTGGAGGGGGCGAAGTTTAAAGCGTCACGTGCGACGCTGGAAAGCGGGGTGGCGGCATGAAGTATGGGCTGGAATATGCGGGGCCGAGACGGTCGCGCCGGGAGTGGCGGGGGACGCTGCTGGCGGTGCTGGTGCTGCTGGGGCTTTCGGCGCTGTGCGGATGGCTGTGGAGCGTGGTGGCACGCTTTACGTTTGAGGTTTCAGGTGTGAGGACTGCCGGTGTGCCGGAGTGGGTGGCGTTTGGGATCGTGGGGACGCTGGGGCTGTGCGCGATGGCGGCGTGGGCGTGGAGCCAGATGCTGCCGCCGGCGGGCACGGAGGATGATCTCATGCTGGAGTGCATGCCGGAGATGGAGGCGGAGGATGCGGCGCGGATCGTGGAGGCGTGCCGGGTGGAGTGCCGGACGGCGCTGAGGCTGGTGCAGGGAGCGCAGCGGACGCTGAGCGTGGAAGATTACGGCGACGCGCTGGAGGGCGCGCAGTGTCACCTGGATCGCGTGACGCGGACGCTGGGGGAGCTGCGGCGGACGCTGGAGGGGGATGGGGAGTTTGATGTTTCCAGTTTTAAGTTTCAGCGGGAAGGGGGTGCGCGGTGAGACTGTTCTCAAAGCCTACTGTGGAGAGGGAACGTGATGTGCAGCGCGTGCTGGTGATGTTGGATTATGGCGACGGTGATCCCTCAAATGGCGAGGTGTTTGACCTGACGCTGCTGGCCCGCGAACTGGCAGAGAAAGATGAGAAGTTCCATCACGCCCGCGTGAAATTGGAGGTGACTGCCAGCTCGAATTACGAGATGAGACCAGGGGCGGGCAAGTATCCGCTCAAGAACGTCGTGAGCTGGCAAGTGATGGTGGCGTTTTCATCCAGCGGCGAATCTGCCTGGCTGGATGACGCGGTGAATGCGGCGATGCCGACAACGGCGAACAACGAGCACATTCTGAAAAGCATCCGCAAGACGGAACGCAAATTGGAGCAACTGAAGCAGCAACTGCAGGACCAGCGACTGGCTGAGGCCGCGGAAGTGCGGATGAAATACCCGGTGTGCAGGATCACTGAGAGCCCGGTGCATGCGATCCAAGACATCAACGCGGGAGGTGTGTCATGAACGGTCTGGCACAACTGAGGGAGTGTGTGGAATTGATGCTGGGGGAGCTGCGGGAGCTGCGGGAGCAGGTGACGCGGGCGCTGCCGGTGCCGGAGGATGCGACGCGGCCGCTGACGGCGCTAGAGCTGATGGAGCGCTGGCACATCGCGGCGGAGACGCCGGAGCTGCGGCTGACCTACCTGGCGCGGAAGGCGCGCGAGTGGGGACTGCAACCGCTGGCGGGGACGCGCGGCTGGGATGCGCTGTATCCGCGCGCGGATGTGCTGCACGCGGAGGAGTATGCGGCGGGGAGGATCCGCCGTCGGAAGCATGCGGTGCGCGGAAACACGGAAGGGAGACGAGCGGCATGAGTGACTTTACTATTACGATCCAAGGCCGTGACGGTGTGGTGCTGGACGCGGTGATTGATGAGACGCTGCGCTTTGTGCGGCGGCTGGCGGTGGATGATGAGCGGCTGAAGGAGCTGCTGGTGATCACCTCGGTGTGCGCCGGGGTGGTGGAGGGGGAGTTGATGAAACTACAAGCGAAGACGGACGCGGCGCAGCGCGTCCCTACCCACGCGCCGACGTGCGCGGTGAACGAGGAGGGCCGGCATGAGTGCTGCGAGTGATTCGATCTACGGGCCGCGGCCGGAGGAGCGGGCGGAGGAGGCGAGGGCGAGCATGCGCCGGAGCGCGGAGCTGCTGAAAGGAATCCTGGACACGCCGGGGATGGATGCGGCGTGGCTGGAGGTGGAGGTGCGGATGCAGATCCTGTGGCTGACGGCGGCGGTGAATGAGTGGCACGAGGCGCAGCGGGAGAGGGAGCTGATCGCGAAACGCCGGGAGCAGATGGGGTGGCTGTGGTGACCTGATTGACCGGACTGACCTGAATGACGAGCAACGACGAACCACGAACGGAGAACTGAGAACACCATGGAACCTTTTAGCAATGAGCTGCATGACATCGCGCAGGAGGAGGCGTTTGACCTGGGTTTTGATGCGCTGCACGGTCGCGCGCCGGATGAGCTGCTGATGGAGGTGGAGGAATGCGGAATGCGGAATGGGGATGGGATGGCGCGGGCGCGGTGTTTGCTTTCGATGGTGATGGCGATCACGCAGGGGGTGACGTCGACGCGGGAGATCCGGGACCGGCTGGCGGTGGTGGTGTCGTATATGGCTCCGGATCTGCTGTGCCGGGATCTGTGGCACGGCCGCCGGGATTGGGATCAGGTGCGCGGGGTGATGGCGCGGTGCCCGGGGATCGAGTGGGAGCCGGTGAGCGGCCGGCTGATGGTGGAGCTGCTGACGGCAAATGGCTGGAGCGAGCGGGAGGTGGGGAAGCGGGCGCTGTGCTTGGTGTATGCGTTTGTGCCGGATGAAAGCGTGCGGCCGGTGATCGCGCGGAGTTTTGCGACGATGGGGCAAGCGATCGGGCTGACGGCGACGAACAAGCGGAGCGCGATCAGCGCGGCGATGAAGAGCCTCGTTTTGGAGATGGTGCGCCGGGCGCAGCGGGTGAGCGGTCGCAAAGGGACGGGGGAGTTTTGGTTTATGAAACGGCAGCACTGCCGGGAGGCGCTGAGCGTGGCGATGCGGGGGAAGAGGAACCGGGCGAGGAAGGATGCACCGAAGCGGGCAGGAGTGCCCGCGGTCCGTTCGAGCGCGGTGAAGATGGAAAGCGGGGTGGTGGAGTGAGTGACCGCCGACTGAAGACACGGGAGGAATACATGGACTTTCTGCGGGCGAAGATGCCACGGGCGGAGAGGGCGGGATTCGTGCCGCCTTCGCCGGTGAGTCCGAAGCTGTTTCCGCATCAACGGGACATTTGTGAATGGACGTGCCGCGGTGGACGGCGGGCGGTGTTTGCGAACTTCGGCATGGGGAAGACGCGGATGCATCTGCAGCAGGCGCGGTGGGTGCATGAGGCAACGGGCGGGCGCTATTTGATTGTGGCCCCGCTGGGCGTGCGGCAGGAGTTCACGCAGGTGGATGGTCCGGCGATGGGGATGCACCTGGAGTATGTGCGCACGAATGAGGAGGTGCTGGCGGCGCGGAGTCCGTATCTGATCACGAACTATGAACGGGTGCGTGATGGGAACATCACGCTGGAGCATTTCGCTGGGGCGGGACTGGACGAGGCGAGTGTGCTGCGGTCGTTCGGATCGAAGACGTATCAGGAGTTCCTGGATCTGTTCGCGGAGGTGCCGTTTCGGTTTGTCTATACGGCAACGCCGTCGCCGAATCGCTACAAGGAGCTGATTCACTATGCGGCGTTCCTGGGAGTGATGGACAGCGGGGAGGCGCTGACGCGGTTTTTTCAACGGAACAGCGAGAACGCGAAGGATAGCAGCAAGATGGGCGCGGGGATGCCGGAGTATGTGCTGGTTTTCCGCAAGCTGCCGAGTGAGCTGGATAATGCGTATGCGGATGTGCCGGTGACGAAGTCGAAGGCAGAATACACGCGTGCAGACTGGCAGATCGACGCGGCGGGCCTGTGGCGCAGCGACGGGGACCGGCTGCCGGATCCTGAGATGATGATGGGGATGAACATGGAGGAGCTGAAGGCGATGTGGATGCGCTACTCGCTGCGCGGTGGCTACACGCATGAGGAGCATGTGGCGCTGGCGAAGGCGCTGGAGGAGCGCGGGAAGCTGCCATCGAGCTTCATGCTGTTCCCGCCGGTGAGCCGTCACAAGGACATCTGGACGGACATCGCGCGGATGCGGACGCTGAACACGGAGCAGAGCCGCCGCGGTGAGGAGAAGCATGTGTGCCCGCTGCAACTGGACATCATCAAGCGGCTGATCACGCGCTACACGAACGAGGGGGAGACGGTTTATGATCCGTTCATGGGGATCGGCAGTGTGGCGTATCAGGCGCTGAAGATGAAGCGGCATGCGCTGGGGACGGAGCTGAATGAGGAATACTGGCGATTCAGCATCGGCTACGCGGAGCAAGTGGAGGCGGAGCTGGAGGTGCCGACGCTGTTTGATCTGACGCGTGAGGAGATGAGGCGGGCGGCGTGAGGGAAACTGAAAACCTGAAACCTGAAACTTGAAATGATGAACACGATGAACACGAACACGAACACGACAACGATGGAACCGCAGCGGGCGAGGATTGCGCTGCATTTGATTCAACCCTGGGAGCGGAATCCGCGGGGCGGGGAGCTGCGGGAGATGGAGGCGTTTACGGAGCAACTGAGACATGAGGGGATCCGGGAGGATGTGCATGTTTTCCGCGATGGGCAGGGGGTGATGCGATTGATGCAGGGGCATCGGCGGCGGGAGGCGGCGGCACGGCTGGGCCTGGAGGCGCTGTGGTGCAAGGTGTGGGATTTTGATGAGAATGAGGCGTTTCTGCATTTGATCACGATGCAGAACGGGGCGGACCCGTTTGATGCGCGGGAGCTGGCGATGGCGTGTCGCACGGCGATGGGGATGGGGATTGAGAAGGAGCGTTTGATCGGCGTGATGCATCGCGGTGCGGAGACGGTGCAGCTTTACCTGGACCTGGGGACGCTGCCGCATCGGGTGCAGGAGGCGGTTTATAAAGGGAAGCTGGCGCTGGGGACGGCGGGGCTGATGCGGCAGCTTTCGAAGGAGCAGATGGAGCTGGCGATGGACGACATGCTGTGCCATCCGATCACGCAGGAGCCGATGACGGAGGCGCAGGCGCGGGTGTGGATCGAAAACCAATTCCTGAAGCCGGAGCGCTGGCGGAAGGAGTGGGCGGTGCTGGCTCCGAAGGTGAAGCGGAAGTTGGTGGCGGGTGGGATGGACGCGACGGCGGTGGATGTGGTGGCGTGGGAGGACCGGGAGCAATTCGTGATGAGCGAGGCGGTGCCGCAGACGGCGTTTGTGATGTGCGAGGAGCACATTGAGGCCTCGATGCTGGTGAATCCGGGGGAGCCGATGACGTGGGGTGATCTGGCGCGGTGCCTGGGGGTGCCGTGGCATGTGGCTCCGGCTCCGGCGCGGACGGAAAAGCATGTGCTGCTGGTGAAGGTGAGCGCGGTGCGGGATGCGGACTCGATGAGTGACGTGCGTGTGCTGAAGGCGCGGGGGGGGAAGAGCGGAGGGCGGAGGGCGGAGGGCGGAGAGTCAGAGGTGAGAAGTGAGACGTCAGAGGTGGATGGTGATTTCTCGGGGGCTGGCAAGGATCTGCCGGTGGATGATGAACTGGGTGAACGGGCTTTGCAGCGTGAGGAGCTGGCGGATGCTGGCTTTGATGAGGTGCGGTGGCGAAAGGTGCATGGGGCGCTGATGCTGAAGCCGGCGGCGGCGATGCAGAATGGTCTCTGGGAGGCGCTGATGGGGACGCAATGGGAGGCGCTGGCGGAGGTGCTGCCGCGGGAGGTATATGCGAGCATCATGGGCGAGCTGAATCGCGATGGGGTGCATCGCAAGGGGCTGCGCTGGTGCCTGCTGGCCTGTGTGGCGCGGGCGCTGTGCGCGGCGGATGAGGAGGCGCTGGGGGTGGTGGAGGAGACGCTGGGGGTGAGAGAGGCGGAGTGACCGCGGTGACCTGGATGACTGGATTGACGGGGAACTGTGAACTGAGAACTGAGAACACGATGGAACTGATCGAACGTGTGAGGCGATTTGTGGCGGCTTGTCCGGATGCGATTTCGGGACAGGGGGGGCATGCGACGACGTTTCGGGTGGTGTGCTCGATCTTTTGGGGCTTTGGGGGGGCGAAGGGGCTGACGGAGTCGGAGTGCTGGATGGTGCTGAATGAATACAATGCAAGGCTGGGGGAGAAGTGGACGGAGCGGGATCTGCAGCACAAGGTGCGCTCGGTGTTTCGGAGTCCGCAGCGGTTTCCGCAGGGGTATCTGGTGGATGGGGAGGGCGGGCCGGAGCGGCCGATCTATGTGCCGGCGGCGAAGTCGAAAGAGAAGGTGAAGTTTGACGCGGTGAAGCTGAAGGCGATCCAACGTCCGGAGTGGCGGTGTGATTTTGCCTGGCTGCGGGAGCGCTCGGCGTTTGATCCGGGGAAGGTGGAGTGCGGTGCCTTCATCGATGCGCTGTATGGGCATGATGAGATGGTGATGTGTTTTACGGCGATGCGGAGCGTGGGGGACTACATGCGCTGGCGTGGGGCGTGGTTTGCGCTGGGGAAGAATCCGGACCAGCGGGCGCAGCGGGTGAAGGAGGGGCCGAAGCGGAGTCGCGAAGGATGTGTGATGATGATCCAGCCGTGCGACGGTAAGTGGCATCCGGTTAGCGGGAAGACGACGCTGAGCAGGCGGACGATGAGGAGTGTGGTGGCATGGCGGTATATGCTGTGGGAATCGGACGAAGCGCCGCAGGAGGAGTGGCTGAATGCGCTGGCGCAGGTGCGGATGCCGGTGGTGGCGATCACGACGAGTGCGGGGCGGAGTCTGCATGCGCTGGTGCGGGTGGATGCGGAGAGTTATGATGAGTTCACGCGAATCCGCACGGCGGCGCGTGAGGTGATGACGGCGCTGGGGTTTGATCCGCAGAGTCTGAGCAATCCGACGGCGGCGATGCGGATGCCGAACACGTGGCGGGAGGGGAAGATGAAGGACGGGCAGTTTGTGCCGTTCGAGCAGGGGGCGCGGTGTCAGCGGCTGATCTATTTCAACCCGGAGGCGAGGTATGGGGAGTGCATCGGGGACAGGGTGCCGGTGAGTGTGAAATGTGAGACGTGAGAAGTGAGAGGTGCGGCTGATTTGACGCGGTGCGGATGGGGCAGGGGATTTTTTTGAAATTTGGAAACGAGCAACTGAGACAACCAACCAAAGAGGAGGAAGAGTTTATGAAAGAGAAACCGATTCTGTTTAGCGGGCCGATGGTGCGGGCGATTTTGAGCGGGCGGAAGACGCAGACGAGGAGGGTGGTGAGGGATTGCCATTTGCTTGGCGGTCCTCCAGAGGAGGCGCTTTTGAAGCTATGCCTGTATGGTAAGCCTGGGGATCGGCTGTGGGTGAGGGAGGAGCATGCTATTGTGGCGGCTCCGGGATTGACCACGGGCGCGAAGGAGGTGGAGGTGGAGGTGCAGTTTTTGGACGGTGAGAGACGATGCGCGTCTCTGACTGCGGCGGAACTGCAAAAGCTGCGAGAGCGGCGTGCGTGGTCGCTGGGTGATGAAACGCGGGGGCGATTTATGTATCGCAGCCTGAGCCGCATCACGCTGGAGATCGTGAGTGTGAGGGTGGAGCGGCTGCAGGACATCAGTGAGGCTGATGCAACCGCGGAAGGTGTCCAAAGTGAGTGGAGTGACGATGGAGGAGAGTCGCCTGGGCGGTATCTTTATTTCACGGACGCTGATCGAGCTGGAGTGGGTCATGCAAAACCATCTCGTGCGTATCGCGTGCTTTGGGAGTCGATCAACGGCGCGGGCTCGTGGGACGCGAATCCGTGGGTGTGGGTGGTGGAGTTTAAGAAGCTCTGATTTGCACGCATCATGGTCATTTCGAGCGATCAACCGGGTGCCGATAAGGCGGCGCTGATGGCGGAGGCGTTTGCGCCGCTGGCGGCGCGGGGCGGGCTGCCGTTGCCGGAGGGTGCGGCGCTGCGTGCGCGGAGTCTGTATGTGGGGCGTGAGAGGGCGAGGCCTGCGCCGTCGAAGCTGATCCCGCAACTGTGTGATGTGCTGGCGGGGCGGGATCTGTTGTTTCGTCGCAACGGGGAGATCGTGTATCGGAATGCGGCGGAGAGGAAGTTTGATGTGATGGATGCGGAGACGTTTTGCACGTGGCTAAGCTCGCCCAACGGGGGGCAGGTGGTGCTCTTCTCAGGGTATGAGAAGGATGCGGGGCCGAATGGGGAGAGTGCGATGATCGATGGGGATTTGAGCGTGGGGCAATCGCGGCTGATCATGAAGAGTGTGGACTTTAAGATGAGTCTGCCGGAGCTGCGGAAGGTGAGCGGGGTGCGGCTGCCGTTTATCGGTGCGAATGATGAGATGCGGCTGCTGCCAAAGGGGTTTGATCGCGAGGCGATGACCTGGACGGAGGATGAGGTGAAATTCGATACGGAGATGCATCTGAGTGATGCGCTCTTTTGGCTGGATGGGCTGACGCGGACGTTTGGGTGGCGGCAGAAGGAGCGTGATTATGCGATCTGGCTGGCGGCGCTGGTGACGATGTTTGGGCGCGGGTGCTTTCATGGGAGAGCGCCGGCGTTTTTCATCGGGGCGAATTTGCCGGAGAGCGGGAAGTCGCTGCTGACGCGGCTGATCACGTTTGCGGTGCATGGGAGCCAGGCGTTTTATAACCTGGAGGCGGATGGTGAGGAGGAGCTGCGGAAGTATTTGCTCTCGGTGGCTCGGGCTGGGGTGGATTATGTGAACTTTGAGAACATCGACTGGGGCGGGCGAGAGCTGCGGCTGCCGATGCTGGATACGTTCATCGAGTCGAGCGAGCCGGAGTTTCGCCTGATGGGCGGGATGAAGATCGAGCGGTATAAGATCGATACGATCGTGCTGGGGAGTGCGAACAACGTGACGTGGTCGCGGGACATCCAACGTCGCTCTTTGCTTTGCGATCTATACAATCCGTTGGCGGGTGTGGATCGGGTGCTGCCGCCGGATGCGAAGATCATCGACGAGGATTTTTGGCGTGACCCTCAAAACCGTCAATCGCTGCTGGCGTGCTGCTGGAGCCTGGTGCGGAGCTGGAATGAGGCGGGGAGGCCGCGGAAGCCGGGGCGCGAGCTGGGGAGTTTTCACAACTGGGCGCGGTTCGCTCCGGCGGTGGTCTGGCATGTGGGCCAGGCGGTGAAGGAGAAGTGGGACTGCATGCTGGATAACACGAATGAGCGTGTGGGTGATACGCGGAGCCGTGACTGGTCGCTGCTGGCGAAGCTGGCGGTGGCGGAGTTTGGCCCTGATCCTAAGACTGGGGAGATGCGCGAGCGGTTTCCAGTGCTGGTGAGGGAGTTTGCCGGGATCGCGAGACGTCATGGCATCGAGGCGGTGTGTGGCTGCCTGGGTGACGAGCGGAGTGTGGAGGCGGTGCTGGCGTGCCCGGCTTTTAAACGGCCGCAGAAGGCGGAGAAGGTGGCGGCGGCGGACGATGTGGATGGGCTGTGGGAGGGTGAGGGCGGCGAAGGGGTGATAGATCCCGAGACGCTGAAGGCGGCGAGCGAGTGGATGACGGGCAAGGCGGCGGGGACTCTGGGCAAGGCGCTGACACGGGAGCTACACGAGCGGCATTTTCGCACGGAAGATGGTAACGTGTGGGCTTTTATAAGCGTGAAGAACTGCAATCCGCGACGCATCGATGTCGAGAAGGTGAAGGGCTAGGCAGGCCGCAAGAGGAGCCGCGGGCACGGTCCACGACGATCGCAACGCCCCAGGTAGAGCGGCGGCCGCCTCCGGTCTGGATCTGGCGCGAGATGCGCCAGCATGCGGCGAAGCCGCGACGATTCATGCGCTCCCGCGCCGCCGCCTCCGACCCTCATTTTATAGCAAAAGGAAACGACAAACCCTCAAGACCCTCAAGTAAGAAGGGCAAATTTTGGGGGCGATTTGGCACAATGTCGCGGTGAGCTGGGTTTGTGCCTCCATTTTAATGAGGGTGAGCAAAAACCCTCAAACTGGAATTCAGTGGGAGAAATTGAGGGTTTTGAGGGTTTTGAGGGTAAAGTGAGGTGTTGGTATATGATTGCTAAAAATGCGCCGCTGAGAGTGATGGGTTAAAGGAATCTTTTTGAGGCCGGGGGGGTCTGTTCGGGTGTTTCGTCTCTTTGCTTTTTTGGGAGTGATGGCGTAAAGCGGTTTGCGCAATGCAGGAGCGCAATTGTTGCGTTTTTAGCCTGCGTTTTGCGCTTTTGACATGTTTGCGCAATCATGGCGCGCTCTCACGCTGAAGCCGGGCTGGTAAAGCTCTACATGGCGGCAAAAGGCGTCCGCTCACTGCGGACGGCGCAGCATCATGCCAAAAACCGCCACCCGGATTATGTCGCGTTTGTGGCGACTCAGGGCGTAGAGGCCTTGAAGGCGAAAGAAGCTACCTCCGAGCAAAAAGTCGCCCTTTCACGGTTCATGCAGGGGCAGTCAGCGCCGGGTGAAGAGGTGGTGCACCTCGCGCCGCCAGCCATGTCCAAGCCCCGCCACGAATGGACACCCGAGGAATACGCCGAATGCGAAGCCTGGACAGGTCTTGTCGCGGCAAACACCCAGCGTGACGCGGCCCTCAAGCGCTCGGATCCCATGGCAGCCATCGGTTTCGTCAAAATCGCCGCCGACGCCCTCAAAAGCTACCACCTCGCCCGCCAGCGTCGCGTTCAATCCGAGCTCGAAAGCGGCCGACTGCAGCCCATGTCAGCCTGGGAGGAAGCCCGCGCCGCCATCCATCGCTTCGCCGCGTTCATGATCACCTTCGACGACCGCATCGCGCAGCGAGCCAATCCCGAAAAGCCGCATTTTGCCCGCCAGGCCATCTTGGATCTGCGGGAAAACGAATTCAACCCCGCGCTCGATGCCCTCATGGCCGAGCTCACGTTATGAACCCCACACAGCTCCAGCGAAAAGCCGCGGCGATCCAGTTTGAGGTCTTCAACGTATTCCGCCGGTCCAAGCGCCTCGCCGTCGTGCCGTGGCTGGAGCAAAACATCATCCTTCCGCGCAAGATGGCCCCGAACAGCGCCGGGCCATTCCGCACCGCCACGCGCCCATTCCAGCGGCCCATCCTCGAATGCTTCAACCCCGAGTCCGCCATCAATGAATGCGGCGTCTCCGCCGGCGTCCAGATCGCCAAGACCACCATGCTCACCCTCGGGGCCGCCTATCGCATCTGCAATGCCCCGATGCCCATCCTCATCGTCGGCAGCTCCGAAAAATGGACCAAGAGCGAAATCAGCGAAAAGCGACTGCAGCCACTCATCGACGAAAACCCCGTCCTCGCCGCCAAAAAACCCGCCAACTCCGATCGCTACCGCGCCCTCGCCATGGACATGGAGGGCGGCTTCATCAATCTCGTCGGCGGCAACTCCCCCGGTGCCCTCTCCGGCGGATCCTACGGCATCACCCTCTGCGACGAAGCCGCCAAGCTCATCCAAAGCGAAAGCGATCAGGCCCCCGAGGCCCATCCCTTCCACCTCATCCCCAAGCGCACCGACGGCTTCGGTGCCCTCGAATTCCACTATTATTCCTCCACGCCCAACAGCCCCTCGCATCCCTTCTGGCAATACATCCTCGCCGGCGATCAGACCCACTTCCACGTCGAGTGTCCCCATTGCCATCAATGGTTTTACCTCGACTTCATCGGCCGCCCCGAGGACGTCGAGGAATACAGTGAAGGCCTCGGCATCAGCATCCCCCGCGATTATCAAAGCCTAATCTGGGACCCAAACGCCCGCGACGCCTCCGGCCAGTGGGATGAAGGCCGCGTGCGTGAAACCGTTCGCTACATCTGCCCGCACAACGGCTGCCAGATCAGCGAGCTCCACAAGCAAAGCATGGTCGAAGGCTGTGTCGAAAAAAAGCACAACCCCCGCGCCGCCAGCAACCGCCGCACCTTCATCCTCCCCTCCTTCTACTCCCCCACCAAATCGTTCGGCACCATGGCCTGGGACTTCCTCGATGCCCGGAAGGACATGTTCGGCCTTCAGGACTTCTACAACTCACGTCTCGCCCGCCCGTGGACCCAATACAGCGTCCAGGTCAAAATGGAGCACATCATCAAATGCATCGCCGATGGCAAAGACGGCCGCCCCATCTACCGCCGCGGCACTTTGCCCTTCAGGCCCCTCTCCCTCCTCCTCAATTGTGACCCCGGTGAAGCCACTTCCCATTGGGAGCTCGTCGCCGTCGCCAAAGACGGCGGCATCTGGGTCTGCGATTGGGGCACCCTCGTCTCCTCCAAAGATCTCCTCGCCAAAGACTTCCTCCGCGCCCGCCACATCCTCATTGATGGCACCGGCGAAAAAATGTGGGCACAGCGCGGCTACCTCGACACCGGATGGCAGCAAGACGACCAGCTCGATGTCTGCGCCGCCTCCAAAGGCTTCTTCATCCCCGTCAAAGGCTCCGATGCCAAGCACGGCCAGCTTCACGAAACCCGCGTCGCCACCCGTCCCAGCATGAAGCTCCTCGTCTTCAATGACACCGAGATCAAAAACATGCTCTACGCCAACCGCTTCATGAAAAACCTCGACGGCGGCTTCCACCTGCCCTGCGATGCCGATCCCGAAGTCAAACTCGGCCACACCGGCCAAAAACGCGACGATCACGGCGACTGGCAACGCGTCCCCCACGACCACTACGGCGACTGCTCCAAATACGCCTGCGTGGATTTCCAGACCATGCGCGCCGCCGGCATCGTCCCCTGAGTTTTTGACATCACCCGGCCGACATGGCCGCCGTCAACATCGCCGATCTCATCTCCGACTACCGCTTCCATGCGCGGATGTTGCACCCCGGCGAGCTCCCGGCGCAGAAGCAGTGGCTCACCGGTCAATACCTCCTCCTCGCCGAGGATCGCAGCGGGGCCGAAGTCACCGCCTCCACCTTCGAAGGCTCCTCCCACTCCGCGCAGTTCCGCGATTCCAGCCCCGAGCAGCGCCGCATGGCCCTGCAGCGCGCCATCGAAGAAATCGAAAGCGAGATCGCCGGCGAAGTCACCAAATCCCTCAGCCGTCCCTTCGGTTTCCGCTTCGCCTCCGGCTACTCACCGCACGAAGTCCTCGACGCGTAACCAAAACAGAGAACCGCGAACAGAGAACAGAGAACAGAGAACAAAGAACAAAACCATGGCCCGCCGCAAAAAAACCGCCATCACCGGCACCACTGGCATCGTCAACAGCCCCGTGCTCAACGCCGCCCTCCCCGCGTCCTCCGGCAGTTATCGCACCCTGCCCACCTGGCAGCCGTGGAGCAACAAGCACCTCGAGCGCATCCAGCGCTCCAAAGACATCGTTCAAATCTCCCGTTATCTCCAAAGCGAAAACGGCATCCCCCAGGTCCGTTACGCCTGCCGACAGCTCCCGCGCGAGGCCGTCGGCAAAGGCATCGGAGCCAAAAGCATCAGCCAGAACCCCGACTTCCAGCGCGATGCCACTGCATTGTTTTCCAAATGGGCCGACTCCCCCGCCGTCGATCTCCGCAAAGAGCAGACCTTCTTCCAGCTCCAGTCCATGTGGCTCGCCGGCATGCTCGGCGATGGCGAAAACTTCATCCTCCCCGTCTTCGATCCCGCCGGCCTCGCCTGGAGCCTCAATGACAAATCCAAACGCGCTTTTCAGCTCCAGACCATCACCCGTGACCAGCTCACCAATGGCGATGTGAAGGACACCCGTGCCGAGCGCTGCTTCGACGGCCTCTTCTACAACGGCCTCGATCAGCTCGTCAAAATCCGCCTCAATCAGGACGACACCAGCGCCTTCACCAGCGGCAAATACATCGACATCCCCGCCATCAACGCGCTCGGCCATCGCAACGTCTTCCACCTCAAAGATCCCAGCCGCATCAATCAATACCACGGCGATCCCGCCATCTTCGCCGCCGGCCCGGACCTCCTCGACGTCCTCGACCTCAAAGCCCTCCGCAAGCACAGCGCCAAAGTCCGCGCCGCCCTCCTCGGTGCCACCACCACCAAAGACGGCAAGGTCCTCAACGCCATGCAGCAGGTCCTCACCGCCGAGCAGTCCGGCAATCCCGCCGCCGACACCGGCCGTCGCTTCGTCGAGATCGGTGAAGGAGCCATCTTCATCCCTCTCTCCAGTGACGAGCAGTTCAACTTCTTCACCAACCCCACCGAAGGCGTCCCCTTCAAGCAAATCCTCGAAGACCTCCTCCATCCCTTCATCTTCGAGTTCGGCTACCCGCCCGAGTGGATCTTCATGCGCGGCAAAGTCGGCGGCACCGAATACCGCGGACTCCTCGAGCAAGTAAAGCGCGCCCACGAAGGCCTCCGCTCCAAGCTCTACCCCTTGATCCAATGGATCTGGGAAAAAGTCATCGGCACCGCCATGATGCCCGGCGGAGCCCTCAGCAAATACGCCCAAGTCGAAGACTGGAACGTCATCGACTTCGTCACCGATCCCGATCCCTCCGCCGATGCCGGCCGCGATCACAAAGCCAAAATGGAGCAGCTCGGCGAAAACCTCATCACCCCTGACGACCTCGTCGAGATGATCACCGGTGCCAACGGCACCATGACCCGCCGTGCCGCCATCGATCAAAAAATCGACCTCCTCAAATACGCCGTCCACCGCGCCACCGGCCAGCCCATCGAGCAGGTCACCATCCCCGCCTCCATCGCCCTCATCCTTGGCCTCGGCCAGCGCACCACCAGCAGCAGCAGCTCCATGCTCAGCACCCTCTCACCGGAAGCTGTGGCACAGGATCTCACCGAAATGGACGCCCGTTCGTAGTCCGCCGCCTTTTGACATCTCGCGGCCACCATGTCCCGCAAAACATGGTTCACCATCACCGCCTCTGCTAGCAACACCGTCGAAATCGATCTCCTCGACGAAATCGGCGCATTCGGCATCAGCACGCAATCCTTCTTGGATGCCCTTCGCCCGCACAAAGGCAAAAACGTCACCTTCAATGTCGATTGTCCAGGCGGAAGCTGTGAGGACGGGCTCAGCATCTATGATGCCATCAGCGAGTTCACTGGCAAAGTCACCATGAACATCGTCGGCACAGCCGCCTCCATGGCATCCGTCATCATCCTCGCTGCCGATGAGCGCATCATCGCCGCCAATGGCCGCGTCATGATCCACCGCGTCACCGCCGGCATTCGTGGTAATCCCGATCAACTCCAAGCCGGTGCCGATCTCGCCCGCCAGTTTGAAGAGCGCATCATCGGCATCTACCGCGCCAAGCTCGCCATGCCCGAGGAAGAAATCCGCGACAAAATGAAGACAGAGATCGGCACTTGGTTCTTCGGCGAGGAAGCCGTCAAAGCAGGCTTCGCCACCCGCAGCAATGGCAGCACCAAGGCCCGCGCTTTCAAGGCTGAGTGGAGCCCGCTTTTCACCATGCTCCCCGCCGCCCTGTTTGACACCTCCGCGCCACCACCGGCACACGCCGATCCTCATCCTCAACTCACTCCCTCCGAAATGAAAGCACTCCTCGCCCTCGCCAAGAAGATCGGCATCGCGTTTGCCGATAACGCCACCGAAGACCAGATCGTCACCGCCATCGACGCATGGCAGCCGCCATCCAAAAACGTCGTCATCGACTTCGAAGACGCCGACGTCAAAGCCGCCTTCGGCAAGCGCATCACCGACGCCACCGCCGCCGACAAGGCCAAGATCACCGCCCTCGAAACCGAGCTCGCCAACATCAAAGCCCTGCTCACCAACGGCCCCGCCAGTGCCGCCGGTGGCAATCCAGCCGTCACCGCACCTCCTCCCAAAAAAGAGGACAAGGTCATGGCCCGCAGCGCCTTCAACAAACTCCCCCATTCTGAGCGCAATGCCTTCATGGCCGCCGGCGGCAAGCTCACGGACGACTGATTGACACCCTTCCCACCTCCACACCTCCACCTCCATCGCCTACCCTCATCATGAAATACCTCAAGCTCATCGCCGGTCTTTGCTTCGCTGTGGCCCTCGTCGCCATCACCTTCAAAGCCGCCGCCCTCTTCGGTCCCATCGGTGCCATCACCACCATGGCCGTCACCTTCTTCATCGGCGCAAACGCCCTCAACACCAACTGGCAGCCCGCCGCCCGCTGCTGCGCCAATGACATCAGCCTCACCGGCCTCACGGAGATCCTCTATCAGGCCCGCGACATGGTCGCACGTGAGCCCACCGGCTTCTGCCAGGGCGTCATGGTCAATGGCGGCTCCGAGGGCGTTTCCGCCGGCGGCACCGTGACTTCCCTGCGCACCACGGAGCCCACGCTCGAAACGTCCTACACCCCGGCCATGACGACTCCGGATGCGGCGGACATCACCACCTCGACGGAGACTCTCACGCTCAGCCTTTATGCAGGTGCCAGCATCCCGCTTAAAGGTGAGCAGTTTGCCCAGCTCGCCAACACCGTCGGCGCTGAGCTTGCGCTGCAGCAGCTCTACAAGCAGGGCATTCGCAAAATGATCAACGCCATTGAGGCCAGCATCGGCGAATACGCCTACAAAGGCGCGTCCCGTGCCACCGGCACCGCCGGCACCACGCCCTTCGCGTCGAACCACAACGACATCAACGCCCTGCGCCAGATCCTGGAGGACAACGGCTGTCCTCTTGATGATGGTGATCTCTCCCTCATCATCAATTCCGCCGCCGGCACCAAGCTGCGCAATCTCACCCAGCTCACCAAGGTCAACGAGGCAGGCAGTGATTCCCCTCTCCGTCGTGGCGAGCTGCTCAACATCAGCGGCTTCTCCATCCGCACCTCCGCTGGCGTGCAGCTTCACACCAAGGGAGCTGGCACTGGTTACGATCTCAGCGGATCGGAGGCCATCGGCCAGACCACGCTGTCCTTCGAAGGCGGCACCGTCAACAGCACCGGCATCAAGGCTGGCGATGTCATCGCCTTCGACACCGACACCGCCAACAAATACGTCGTCAAGACCGGCAGCACCGCCACCAGCGGCGACATCGTCATCAATCATCCGGGTCTCCGTGTCGCTGGCACCACCGCCTCCGAGATCACCATCGGCGACAGCTACACCGCCAACGTCGGCTTCCACAAGTCCGCCATCGAGCTCGCCATGCGTCCGCCTGCCCAGCCGCCTGGTGGTGATGTCGGTGAGGAGATCGCCGTGCTCGTCGATGAAAAGACCGGCCTCAGCTTCTCCGCCCGCCTCTACAAAGGCTACGGCATGAACCAGATCAAGCTCATGGCCTTCTACGGCGTCAAAGTCTGGAAGCCCGAGTTCGTCGCCACCCTCCTCGGCTGATCAAGAATCCTTCGTGTGTTGTTTGGACGGCCCGCCCTCACCGGCGGGCCGTTTTTTTTGACATCCTCCCGCCGCCATGGCCAAAGCACCCAAACCTCAAGTCTCCACCACTCCATCACTCCAGTCCGTTGCCAGCACCCTGGCCCACACCGTCAAGATTGCCCATCCCGAGGAGCTTCCCGGCATCCTCACCACCATGGAGCGGGATGGCTGGCAGTTGATCACCATCGTCGCATGCCGTTACAGCAACGAACATGCCGCTTACTTCCGAAAGCAGGTTTGACACCCTCCACCTGACATCTGCAGCGGCCCGTCCACCGTTGTTTGGTTGCCATCGCCCGGCGCGCTGTTTCATGGTTTCAGCGCGCCGGGCTTTTTTTGACATCCGCCCGCAGGCGTGAGCCCCTCCGCCGTCCAAGCCGCCCGCCAGCGCCACCAGCGCACTCTTGAGTCCCTCCACGCGGGCACCCTCCTCATCGCCGGCGTGCGCTACACCGCCGCCGTCACCCGTGCCGCCGCCGCGCGTGAAATGATGCCGGACGGCTCCGGCTCCGTCCTCGTCCAGCGCGCCACCGCCACCGTGCGGAAGGCCATCCTCCCCACCGCCCCCGTCCGCGGCACCGTCGTCACCATCGAAGGCATCGAATGGCACATCGACTCCGTCGCGGGCGATGATCCCCAGGCCCCCGCCTGGTTCATCACCCTCCACCGCTTCCCCGGCTGATATGCGCACCTCGCCATCCCACACTTACGCCGCCATCCTCCACGGCTACCTCTCCCTCACATCTCTCTCCGATCTCTCGGACGACGCCGGCATCACCGATCTCGATCTGCCGTCCACCACCGAGCTGCCGCGCCGCCTCATGGATGACGGCGCGGAGATGAGCCTGCCGCAGATCACCATTCGTGCGGATGAAACCGGCAGCACCTCCGCCCGCCGCGTCCTCGCCATCGAGATCCGCCTCTGCACCACTCTGCGGCAGGCCGCCACGGATGCCGTCTCACAATCCCGCAGCCACACCCGTGCCGATGCCGATGAGATCATGGACATCATCGAGCGGCGGCTCCGCCATCACGACGCCTTCACCGCCTACGTCGAGGCCCTCTCTAGCGACGACCGTCAAGGCTGGACCCTCATCAGCCGTCACGTCGGCCGCCTCTCCACCGTTGACCGCGATGCCGAAAAGCTGCCCCCCAGCGCTTTGATTCTCACCCTGGAGGCCGGCGCGGTGCTCGCCTGGGCCGCCTGAATTTGACACCCGTCCTCCATCGCATCCTCACGCACCCCATCACTCCACCACTCCACCGCTCCACCCCATGAAGCAGCTCCTCTCCATCCTCTCCGTCGCCATCCTGGCCTTCACCTTCGTGATCCCGCCGATCACGAGTCACGCCGCCGATGTCACCGTCACCGCGGGCAATGTCGTCGCCGGTGCCAATGCCAAGACGGTCCCCGGCCTCGCTGGTGCCACCATCACCGCCGGGCAGATCGTCTATTACGACTCCTCCGCCAGTTCGTGGAAACTCGCCGATGCCGATCTCTCCGCCGCCGCCTCAGGCAGTGGTGGCAGCATCGGCCTGGCCCTCAATGGAGCCAGCTCCGGCCAGCCCATCACCGTCCTTTTGGAAGATGACGACCTCACCCCCGGCGGCACTCTCACGATGACGGCTCCCATCTACGTTCTCAGCGGCACCGCCGGTGGCATCGCCCCCATCGCCGATCTCGCCGCCGCCGATTACCCCGTCTTCCTCGGCATCGCGAAATCGGCCAACAAGATGATCTTCCGCCCCGTGCGCGGCCCCGTCGTTGTCGCCGCGCCCTGATCCTTCCCCGCCCGTCACCTCTCACTTCTCGCCACCATGTATTCCCCCACCATTTATCAAGGCGCTGTCGGCACGTTCAACGTGAGTGAACTGGCCGAGACGGGCGTGCTCACCACCAGCGTCAGTTTCACCATCGATTCCGAGCGCCGCGAAACCAAGGCCCACATCTCCGCCGCCGCGCTCGATCAAATCGTCCGCACGCGTCAGATCACCCGCGGCCTCATCATCGACTTTGAGGGCGAGGTTATCCCCGATGCCAACGGCAATGCCTCCGGAATGGCGAAAGTCTTCGCCGGTCAAAACATCGCCACCTGCGCCCACTTCGCCGCCGCCATCACCGAGCCCAATGGCGACGTGATCACCCCGGCCGTCGAGCGCCTCGGCTTCACGCGCGATCCCGCCAAGCTGCTCCAGGTCGATGCCCCCACGCTGGCCCTCTCTCCCGAGACCGCCGCCACCATCCAGTTCCAGGCGAAGTATTATCCCTGCATCGCCCACGATCCCGCCTCCGCCGCCTAATCGGCCTCCCCTCCAACTCCCCAGCCCATCCCCTCCATGCGCCGCATGATCGTCCCTCCTCACGACCTCATGCGGCGCATTTCATTCTGAAACCTGAAACTCGAAATGCCCTCCGTCTTCGACCTCCGCCACGCCGAGCTCCGCATGACCGATGCCGAGCACGCCGATCTGCTCGCCCGCGGCTTCCGTGAGGCAGGCGACATCCGCCACGATGACGGCACCTCCTCGCCCTCGTTCCTGCGGCAGACGCACTTCCCGCATCTCCACATCCAGCTCCATCCCGGCGACACCCTCGACGATCTCCTCTCCGCCATTTACGACCGCGCCTATTGCGATGGCAGCGATCGCATCGCCACCTTCTTCAACCGCCTCGTCGAAGAATGCCGCCGCCCCCGTCCTCCCACACCCTCCGAGCGCTCCCTCGATCAACGCCTCCGCGCCCTCGAAGAAAAACTAAGCACCCAGCACTGACCACCTCTCACCTCTCACCTCTCACTTCTCACCTCTGACCTCTCACTTCTCACCTCTGACCTCTCACTCTCCCCTCATGCTCGAAATCTCCGACACCCGCCTCGCCTCCGCCGCCCTCGCCCTCGGCTTCCCTGGCGAAGTCCACGCCACCATCCACGCCAGCTCGCGGGAAACCCGCATCACCGTCCGCTTTGACGCGCCCTCCCAGCGTTTCCCGCAGCTCCAGCTTCGCCGTCTCGTCGAGCACTGGCGCAGCAGCCGTTTTCTTCGGCCTGTGAACGCCTCGCCCAATGAAACCTGGCCGGCGGAGCCCGGTCACCTCATGGCCGTCGCCATGCGTGCGCAGATGGCCTACGACGCCCTCGCCAAGGCCCAGGCCGAGGGACTCCACCTCCACCTCGAAGCAGAGCGCGATGCCGATGGCCTGCCCATGTTCTACGACGCGCAGATCCACCGCGACGCACCGCCCGCCTCACAGCATCCCGTCCGCGTGTGCGATGACATGGCTCTCACCGCCGCCCTCATGCCCCTCGGCTTCCAGCCGCGCATCAGCGGCAGCCCCGGCGCCCATCGCTACTCCCTGCCAATTCAGGGCCGCCCCGTGCGTCTCGACACCGGCCACGTGCATCAGTATTCCCTCGACACTCTCATCGCTTTCGCGCAGCACGGCCCGCGTCGTCTCGCCTTGGAGGACACCCAGCCGTTGCATCCCCTCGTCATCGGCTACGATTCCCTTCACGCCCGCGCCCTGCTCAAAAAAGAGATCCGTTTCGCGCAGGCCAATCTTTTGATCACCGATCCCGCCGGCACCGCCCGCCAGGCCCTCATCACCCTCAACGCCAAAGGCCACGTCCACGCCGCCGTCGAGCGCCACTTCCACGCCCCCCCCGGCAGCCTCAACCTCTAATCACTTCTCACTTCTCACCTCTCACTTCTCACCTGCATGTTCCCCCACACCTTCCTCTCCACCCCTCTGCGCCCCTGGTCCTCGGACCGCGAGTGCTACTACTTGTCCCTCGCCACCGAGGCAACATCGTGGATTTCCAAAATCGACAACCCCTTGGAGCTATTGCCGGTGCTGGAGGAACAGATCGCCCAGGAACTCGCCGCCATGCCGGAGGATCAACGCCGCCATCCTGATTCATTCATCAACTGGTCCCGGTTCCGGCGCGCCGCCGCCCGCGTGCTGTGGCTCGCCAGCCACGATGATGAAACCATCCGTGCCGCCGCCACCAGTGCCGAGGCCTTGCATCAAACGATTGAGCAATGGCTTGATGACGGAGCCATCCCGGACACCGAGCTCATCACCGCCGTCCGCCTCGCCCATCGCCTCCGCATCGAACATCGCGACAGCGTCGTCATCCCCCGTCCCGGCAAAGACACCCGCAAAAGCGACTTGGGAAACTAGCCCTGCCCGGCGAGTGGGCGTGGTTTCACGCCCTGCTCGCCCGGGCACTCCCCGGCACCACCCATCACGACCGCCACTGGAACATCAGTCTCAAAGACGCCCATGAAGCCATCCACGCCGCCGCCATCCTGCATGGCGAGCCCGTCATCTGGCCGGATCCCTCCCGCAGCACCATCGGCCGCCACCTCCGCGCCACCGCCGCCGCCATCCGCCAGATCCAGCAGCAAGGCATCGAGTGTGATTTGTGAACGCAAAAGCAAAGCCATGACTCCCGCGCCTATCAACTCCGCTGCTGATCCGACTCCTACGCGGGAGGCATTGGCTTCTGCGACTTGTTCCACCTCTTTTTCTGTGTTGGACCTATTCAGCGGAATCGGAGGCTTCGCACTGGCTACTGAATGGGCCGGTGGCCGAACCATCGCCTTTGCGGAGGTGGCCGAATACCAATCTCAAATCCTTGCTGCCCGGTGGCCCGAGGTGCCCAACGTGGGCGATGTCTCCAAACTCTGCCGAAGAATCCATGACTGCGAACCAGACCCAGACGACGATGAACTTATTTGGTGCCCTCGATGCTCAAGCGAATCCGAACGGATCGACTTTGGCGATTGCGACTGCATCGGAACCGACCAATTCGCCGACGAATATGGCTATCCTGATGTCATTGCGGGAGGCGTGCCGTGCCAGCCTGCAAGCCTCGTCGGGAAAAGGCGTGGTAGTGAGGACGAGCGTTGGCTCTGGCCCGATACCCTCCGAATCATTGGAGAGCTACGACCCGGATTCGCAATCCTGGAAAACCCGCGTGCCATCCTCTCTCTTGAAGGAGGAAGAGCCTTCCGTGGAATCCTCGGCACCTTTGCCGATCTCGGGTATGATGTGCAATGGGACGTTGTATCCGCTTCCGCCCTTGGTGCAGGCCATCGACGCGAAAGACTCTGGATTCTGGCTTCCGACTCCAATCGCCCGCGACTGGAAAGACACGCCCGGAATGGCGAAGGAGGCAGGCAAGCGGAAGCGGGAAGACACCCTGCCCCGCAAAATCTACGCGAGAGAGCAATCACCTCCCCGAAGTGGTATCATCAATCCGGCCTTGAGCCTGTGGTTAATGGGCTTCCCGGCGGGATGGCTCGAAACCAACTGACAGCGGTTGGAAACTCCCTTGTGCCGCAAGTCGCCCATGTGTGGCTGCGAGGGATCGCTGATTTCTATGGGTGGAACGACCCAACTCTGCCGACCGAAGGGGCGGCGACTGACGCATGAAAACACGAAAGACTAAATCCGCCTTGAAGGTTGGCAGCAGTGCCGTGGTTCTGCCATTTTCGCGAGGTGAATCTAAGATTCGCAAGGCGCTCCAACGCAAGGGATACAACGTCGGAGCGGTGACATGGGAACCAATACGAAAAGGCGGCATCATGTGTGGCCCCGAAGGGGGGTGGCATGTCGAAATACTCCGCCCACGCCCCGACTCAGTTTCGGCTGATTTATTAGCCTACTCGTGCGGCGAAATGCTGCTCGAAATCGAAGGACTGCCAAGGCAGAACGAACCAAGCGCAGGCACGGGCTTTGCCCGTTGACCTGCCGCGCCTGGTTCTGGCCCGATTTACGCCCCGAAAAAAATCTGAAAATAGTTGTTGCGCCAATACGGCAATGCCGTATTATCACCTTGTCAGCAATGAGGCAGACATCACCAAATCAAATCATGAAAATCAGCATCAAAGACATCAACAGCACCGGAATCAAAGCTCAAGCCAAGATCGACGGCATCACAGAAATTACTCTTCTGGGCACATTCGATCACCCTGACCATCAAGGCTCGAACGATTGGCGCATCCGCATCTACGACTTTGGCGGCGTTAAAGTGGCCGACACAAATGGAGATCCAGTGTGGGAGGAATCCGATCCATCCGCCTGGGCGGAGATGATGGAAGAATATCAAACCGGAATCTGATGTCCTTCGCCGCAAAACTTCAAACCGCAAAAGGCGCCCTGACCGCAAGGCAGGTCGCCGCTGCCGTGTCGCCGCTGCTAAGCCACAGGACTGTCGAGGACTGGATCGCGGATCGCCGCAGCCCGCCCGCGTGGACGCAAGAATGGATTCTCTCCCGCGTCCGCAGTCCGAAGCGGCCCCGCCGAGCAAAGGGCCAGAACAGTGATTATCCAGAACGCATTTCTGGATAATCACCCCAAAACCCGAAAGGCCGCGCCCGTCCAGGCGCGGCTTTTTCATTCTCACCTCTTACCTCTCACCTCTCACATCTGACTCTCCGCCCTCCGCTCTCCGCCCTCCGCCCTCCGCTTTGACACCACCACCCCGTCAGTCCCACCCCATCCATGTCTGACGGCCTCGCCATCGCCTTTCCTCGTCACAGCGCGGCGTTCGCGCGGATGGCCGCCACGTCGAAAAAAGACCTGGTCACGTTGTGGAAAGAAGAGGCGCGGATCTGTTTCGGAGGCTCCGCTAAAATGCCCGGCGTCGCCGGTGTCACGCCTCCCTACGGCGCAGGCACCTTGCAAAACACCGGCAAGGCCGCCGCCCAGGCGCGGTCGAAAATCGCCGCCGACATCCGGGCCCTCTACGGCCTGCCGCGCGATGCCATGGACCTCATCAAGGCCAAAGCCCCGGCCAACACCGCCAAAGCCTTCTGGAAGCATCACAAGCAGGGCGAGACCCAAGCCGCCAACGACATCCTCCGCGCCACCACCGGCAGCATCCTTTATCCCTTCGATGGCGGCGTGCATCACCGTCGGAACTTCCGCAAGCGCCCCAAAAACTTCCGCTTTTTCGTCAGCGATCCCGATTCGCTGGAGGAATACATCGAGCTGCATCAATCCCGCGTCTGGTGGCTTGCCTCCGGCTGGCAGGAGCCCCTGGAGGCCCTGCGCGCCCGCCTGCCCGCGGGCGTCACGAAACACGGCGCGTCTCCCGGCCGCCTCAAGGTCGATACCCAGGGCGGCAGCATTGAGATCGCCGCCGTCAACCAGGTCAAATACGGCCCGCGCATCAAGGACATGTCCCGCCGCCTCCGCATCGTCATGAACGAATGGCGCGTCGAGCGCCTCGACCGCATGTGGACGGAATACCTCAAACGTCTCGCCTCAGGCAACCTCAAGCTCACCACCCGATGAACCGCACTCTTGAAGCCTCCATGCGGCTCGAAATCAGCCAGTTGCAGGCGCAACTGGCCGCCGCCGATGGCGAAATCAAAAAGTTTCAGGAGCGCCTGAGCAGCGGCTCCCGCAGAAACGCCGGCGAAGTCTCACACTTGACGGCTGCGTATCACAAGCTCGTCGCTGAACAAGAACGTGCCAAGGCCGTCAACCCATGGACGACGGCAAGCGCGGGAGCGAAAACGTATGCGCGCACCATTGAGCAGCAGGTCATCCCTGTGTTGCAACGGCAGAGCAGCATCATTCGCGGCAGCGGCGTGCAGACCGGCAATGAAGCCCTGCTGGCGCAGTGGCGCGCGCAGTCCGGCTCCATGGGCGGCATGGCCCGTGGCGGCGGCGGCCGTCTGGCCATCGGCAATGCCGCCATGCAGCTTCAGGATGTCATTGTCCAGGCGCAGATGGGCACCCGTGCCAGCATCATCGTGGCGCAGCAGGGCTCGCAGTTGCTCGGTGCCTTTGGTGCCAGCGGTGCCATCCTCGGCGCTGTAGTGGCCCTCGGCGGCGCGTTTGCGTTGATGGGAGAAAAGGGCGCGGAAGGTTTTCGCGCCGTCGCTGACAGCGCCAAAAACGCCAGCCAGCAAATCACCGCCGCCGCCGGCAGTGTGGAGCAGCTCACCCAGCTCTACGGCGACTTTGCCGCCAAGATCCAAAGCGCCGGTGCCTTCGCTGGTCCGGGCATGAGCCTCGGTCGCCTCGCCACATCGGTCATGATGGGCGTTTCGGAGCGCGAGCTGCAAATCGCTGCCTCCAATGCGCAGATGACCTTGCAACTGCGGCAGATGGACATCGAGGAGCAGCTCGTTGATGCCTCCGCCAAGGCGCTGGAGATTGCCGAGCTGCGCGCCGCCGGTGAAACAGAGAAGGCGGACGCCATGCAACGGCAGCTCGATCTGGCGAAGCAGATCAACGCCATCAACGCCACCAATCTCCCCGCCGAGGTAAAGGCCCAGCTCGCCGCCGATGCCGGCACGATGAGTGCCCTGCGTCCTCGCGAGCTCGCAGGCAAAAAGGCCGATGAGATCGCCGCCCGTATGCGTGAGCAGGAGATCGCCGCCATGGGGCCGCAGGAGCGCTACATGGCCCTCAGCGAGCAGCAGGATGCCATCTTTGCCCGCATGCAGCGCGAGGGCGGCATGTTCTATGAGCCCTCCGTCGCAGGCCTGGGCCAATGGGCCGCCGGCGCGGAAAAATTCGGCATGCAGGATGTCCGTTTGAAAGCCCTGCAAATGCAGGAAGAGGCCGCCAACTTGCAAAAGCAGATGGATGACGCCGTCGCGCAGCAACGCGCCGACGTGAAGGCCGCGGATGAAAAGCGCGATGCCGAAAAAGAGGCGGCAAAACGCGCGGGTGATGAATTCATGAAGCCCATCCAGGCGGAGCAGGAGCGCAAGCGCCTGGCCCGTGAGGAGCTGGCGAAAGAGATCCAATATGCGCAGATGCGCCGCGATGGACGTGGCGAGCAGGTCGAGATGCTGAAGCAAGCCGAGCGCATCCACAAAGAGACTGGCGTCAGCGCCGATGAGGCCCTCATGCTCGCACAAAACCTGCAGGACATGCAGCGCGCCACCTCCTTCACCGCCAGCACCGCCGCCGTCGATGATGGCAAAATCCATGGCTACAGCCAGGGGCAGGCATGGAAAGGGGCCACCCTCAGCGCCGCCGCCGGTCGCAGTCGTGGCGCCCTCGGTGGCGGCTCGCGTCGCGGCTTCGGTGGTCTCAACGACTGGCATGCCTTGCAGTCCGGCGCGTCGGAATGGGAGATGCTTCAACGCGGCCCCTCCGCCTGGTCCTCCTTGCAAGCAGGCTTCAATCAAAGCGACTTCGGCCTCGCCGGTCGCAAGGCCATGGCCGTCGGAGCCTCCCGTGCTGCCGCCGCGCAGGACAACTCGGAAAAGAGAGACACGTCGAACCAGAATTTGTTCCAGAAAATGCTCGAAGTGCTGCAAAAAGGACTCCTCGAATAATGAAACCCTTCCTCGTCATTCAAGGCCGCCGCGGCCTCTTCCTCACCTCCGATCCGCGTCCTTTGCTGTCACGCGAACGCTTCACTGTGGATTCTTTGGAGGAGACATGGAGCGCCGATTTTCCGGATGATCTCGTCGAAGGCCAGGCGCATCCAAATCGTCCCGGCATGATCATTCGCAGCGTCCGGGCGCGTGAGGATGTGCCCTGCATCGATGGCGATGCCGGACGCGTGCCGGGCATCTACTTTCTTGATGTCCTCTCCGAGGGTAGTCACGACAACTCCAAGCCCACGAAGATCCTCAGTCGTGGCAAGCGCCGCACCACCGCCATCGGATGGGATGAGCGCATGGTGCGTTATCTCACGTGGCATCACGCGTGGAAGGCCTGCACCGCCACCGAGGCCGATGACATCGTCACCACCCCCAGCGCGCATGGATTCAGCACCGGCCAGCGCGTTGTCTTTGCCCGTCTCACCGGTGGCGCGGGCATCACGGCGCAGAGCAGCAGCAGCCTCGGCACGGTTTACTTTTTCCACGTGTTGTCCGCCACGACCGGCAAGCTCTGCACCACCCTCGCCGATGCGCAGGCAGGCACGAACTTCGTCAACATCACGAGCAACATGACCGCGGGCGAGATGAAGGCGGCGGAGTTTGCGCCCGGCGCGCGGCATCCGGATCACGCGAATCTCTTCCTCGTCGAGGGCACCGAGACCGATGACAACAACGACTGGGCCACTGTCGATTGCGTCTATCGCGGACTGGAGGAGGACAAGCCGTATCATCGCATCATCACCTGCGCCGGCCAGCAGATGAGCTCCTCCGAGCCGATCATCTGGGACTTCATCGACGGCTGGGAGGACGCGCGTTACTCCGCCGTTCACATGCCGGAGATCGTCTGCAACGACACCTATCTCACCACCGACACCCTCGCCACAAATACCATCCCGTATTCCTCCGGCGAAGGTGCCACACCGCCCTCGCCACCATCGGTGCGCAGCGTCTTCATTTTTGGCGACACGGACAGCATCATTCACAACTGGCCGAATGGCTGGAGCCGGTTCGAGGAAGCCCACGTGGACACTCTCAGCAGTGGCATCACGGTCCATCTCAAGCGCCGCGTCTCCCGCTACGTCTGGCCGACCAGCCTCAAATAAACGATCCCCATGAACATCACCGCCGCCCAACTCAAAGCCGATCTGCATACCTTCGCCGGTCACCTGCTCACTCCTCTCATCAACGAGGAATGCAAGCTCATCCTCAAATTCCAGCCCATCAAAACCTCCCCTCTGACCGTCCGCCTCGGCCTCGATGTCACCAAGGTCAGCCGTGAAGCCGTGGAGGCCGCCATCACCGGCCCGGCCCTGCGCGATGCCTGGACCAAGACATGGCCCGTCGATTTCCACGGCGGCTGCGATCCCAAGAGCATCAAGCCCAGCGCCGATTCCCGCCGCATGCTCCTCGATCTCATCTTCTACTCCGCCAAACTCTCCCCCGACGACTCCCTCTCCTGACTTCTCACTTCTGAC
>JAJVIP010000035.1 GCA_022072025.1 Elusimicrobiota bacterium | reverse complement strand
TAAATGTCACAATTTGATATAGCATGCACTGATTGAATATGTTGTCAAGCAAAATCTTCAAATGTCACACAATTGTCACACAATTGTTACAAAAGAAAATAAGAAATTTGTTGACGTCCATAAATAACACTGCTACATTCTAATCGGTGATGGTGATTAACACCATCGAAAAGGAGGAAAACAATGACTGCATACTCTTTCGCATACGAATTGGCCATGCTCGACGCTGCAATTATTGCTCGTTATAAAATGGATGAAATTCCGATTTTCATCCTCATGGAGAGGGTGAAAATCGCCAACTTAACGAGCCAATTTTTGGCGCATGATGGAAGGTCTCGCCGCTTCAATGGCGGTCAAACCAAACGCAACCTTGCTGCGCGAATAAGAGCCGATAGTAAATGGTTGTTGAAGCGGATTGAAAGTGTTGACAAATACAAAAACGCGTTTCGCGCACTGGAGAAAGAGAAAAAATGATACATTTCCAGGCGAAACCTAGTTTCGCTGTATTGACAAGACCGCAATCGTGTGATAGTGGTTTTGTCAATGCGTCAATCCAGGCGCATTATAATGCGCGCGTTTGCGCGCTGGAGTTCCACAATGGCTAAAAACGATGCATCCACGGAAAACACGACAACCGACATCCCTAAGTGCAAACACGTCGAAGTGCAAGTTCTTCACGACAAAATCGGCGCTATTCGCAACGATGTTAATGCATATTTGATGAAACTTTTCAGCGAAAACCCGCCGTGTCAGGGTGAAAAGCGTAATCAACTTAAGAACGCGTTCAGTCAGAGCGACGCGTACCTCGAACGGCTTCAACGCCTTTTGCGCAACGAGCGAATCAGGAATCACGCCTGATTCAAAACTCAAAAGCCCCTGCAATTGCAGGGGCTTTTTTTCATGGAGAAAAATAGTCATGCGCAGATTCACAAAAAAAGGGGAAAGCATTGGTATTTGGATAGCACCGTCCGACTTTCTCGACGACTGCACGGATGTTATTTACAACACGCGGAAACGCTTGTTGCGTTTTCATTTCAACGACTGTTTCGTTGAAATTGAATGCACAATCACGAGTTTCGGTAAATCGTCACGAATTCTGTACGCGGAAGAAATTCCGCCCGCATACAAATTCGCGGAGCAGGAACATGGAACTCACAATACACTCCCATGAAGTTATCCGTATAGCTAACGACACTCTATGCGCAACGCATACGCTTGAATTGCTGCTAGCAATTTTGCTACGCGAGAAAACGACTACGTTTTCTGCGGCAAAGTTACGTGAAATTGCAGCGCTCGAATATGTAGTTCTTCGAGAGTTGCAGCGTAGGCATGCGCGCTGATAAACCGTGCAAGCAAAAAAAAAAGGCGCGCGGTTAAGCGCGCCTTTTCATTTTGTCTCGTTGAATTATAGGTCATTCTCCGGCGAGAAGACAAGGTAATCAACGAAAATAGAGCATGTAGCCGTTACGTTAATTTGCGCGTTGCCGGTTTCTGTATCAACGCACTCGATTGTCATTCCGGACGCATTAACCGTTCCACTTTTCACGCGAATTTGAGTTTTTCCTTTGAATCCGGGGATAAAACTTGTTCCACCGGCTACGTAGATCGGTACAAGATAAATTGTTGCAGTAGATGGAGCAACACCGAAAGCTGGACTGAAAGTTACAGCAACTTCCGCCGTACCAGCAGCAATTGTACCTCCCCCGAATCTAATGGCGCGTGCATTCAGCCCCTTCGACGTAGCAACGTTAGCAAGGGTCAACGTATGATGCAGCGAATTTTTTGAGCTATCGGTATCCGGAGTTTCATGTGTGTTTGACTGCGGCAGTTTAGCGCCATTATTCGCAGTTCCATCATGGTTGTGAATCAGCGGCGCGTCGGTTGCAATCCAACGTCCGGCACTAGTAACATCATTGGGCTTAAGAACAGTAGTACCATTATCCGCATCAGCGTTAGCTGGTAGATAATAGTAATTCAATTTATTTGCGCCGATGGTGAGCACATCCATCGGGTTGTGTGTCAACAACGCGCGCGCGGCGGTTACATCAGCAGCTTCGTAACCAGCAATCGTTGATCCGCGATTAACAGCTTCCGCAATCTGTGCGTTTGTTGGCATGACGCCAGTGAATTTAGCCATAGGACTTTCCTTCCGTGTAAGCGCTTATTGCGCTTTCAATTGTTGGTGAGTGTTTCTGGAAAATAGAAGCGCATGACGCGCCATACTTTGACTTGTCAAATTCGTAGTAACCGTCTGAACCTAATTGCATGTATAGCGATTTAGCTTCTACCGGGTTTAATTCGTTGTGCACGCGAGAGAAAAGTTTCCATGAGTTTTTGTAGCGCGGGAATGTTGACAAAAAAGCAATATATCTTTCAGCGCATGCGGTGTAACTATCGAACACCGCAAACTTTTGTGTAATTGTCTGCCCACTAGCGTTCTTATCCTTTCCCTCAATTACATTTTTCTCGTTTTTCGTTGCTGTCAAATTGGCGACATTGAACGGAGCTTGAAACATCGTGCCGTATGCAGTTTCAAATGCGGTCTGGGCCGCATATGCCAAAAATGTGAGCGATGGTTTTTTCCTGAATTCGTTCCTATTGAGTTTGAAAGCGTTCGCCCAAGCATCGAGGCAAAATGAGTATTGGTTTAGAATGTACAGTTTTTGCGCTTCTAGAGGAACACCTTGACTTTTCTGGAAGTCCTTCGGACGGTAATCATCCGGCTTTCCGCTGTATTGCGCCTTTATACGGAAAAGTTTATCCCAGTTATCGTTTCTAGGCTCTTCTGCTCTTACGCCTTTATTCGTCAACAATAGTAGACCTAGCGCTCCTGCGCCGATAACAACTGGTGCGTTCATTTCAGCGGTTCCAGAAAAAAGTCAAGCACGATGAAGAGGGGTTCGGTCTGGTTGTCAACCGTATTGTTTTTTTTCACATACATATATGCAGGACAAATAAGTGGGGAATAGTATACTTGAGGCTCTGCGAAGTTTAGAAAGGCGCGCAATTCGCGCCGTTCGTTTTCCATGTTGCTAAAATCAGTTTCGTTTTCGCTGTCCGAAAACGCGATACAAGCAATTTGGTCGCCATAATCCATGACCGAATCACCTATCATCGCCATGCGCACGCGAAACAGGTAACCATCGCGTGACAACTTGATAACATCAGTGAATGGTGGAAATGGTGTTGCGCCTTTGTCGCATCTATAAGCCCGGCTGAAAATTCGTTGGCGAATATTGACGTTATCGCTATATATATCGAAGTAGCTTTTCATGATTTTATCGCCCGGGCTAGAGCTTGCGGATTTGTCGCGATGAGATATGCCGCGCCTCCAGCGATGATAATGGAAAACGGTAGTATTGCTGCTTTGCCAACATCCTTTGCTACTTCTGCGCTTTTCTCAACCACAAGCTTGAATATTGACACCGTATCATCACCTAGGCCGATGAATAGACCGATAGCACCAGATATCAGCGCGACGATAACCAGCACGGGCAACGGGTTATTAATTACCTCGAATTCGACGATAGCCTGTCCGTTGATGTAATCTGTTTTTGTAACCCGTGTTTTTCCGTCCTTGTTGATGGCGTCAATTACTTTTTGTCGTTTTCCGCTATACCATTCAAATTTGTCAACGCCTTGCATGTAGCGTCCAATGTCGCCATTGACAAATTTATCATTGCTTGTCATACGAATTGGTGTTCGTGTATTCATGGCGTAATTAACGCAAGTGGGTTTCCCAATGCGCCTCCTGCGATTTTACCTACAAGTTCGCCAGCATCTTTCAACACGATTGTCAATTCTTGAATTTTGTTGAGAACCGCGCTTATTGCTTTGTCAATGAATTGTAGAGCGCTTGCCATTATTGCACCAATGTCTTCCCAGAATGTGGTGCCGACATTGATAGCGCCAAACCCGCCAAAATAATCCTGACGAGCCGCGATAACATCGCTCTCCGATTTAGACGGTCCATCGAGATAATCGCCATACATATCATCTATTGTTTTCCAGCCTTTTTCGCGCATAACATTCAATGTTCGCCAAACCACGGCAGCGTTATTTTCTTGTAGACCGCTGAATTTCCATCCGCCGTTTCCGGCATCGTCGAAGCCGGTCTTTCGCATCATGTACGCGCCGTAAAGCGGGCGATATCCACGGTCGTTGCCGTTTTTGTTCCACATATCCCAGTAAGCTTTTAATATTGACAATCGGTCAATATTGTCCGGCGTCTGAAACGGTTCATTGCTTTGACGACATCCTCGTTCAATCAGGTTTTCCGCCGCAACGTAATCCATACAAGCCCAGGCGAGATACGCTTTTTGTGCGGTGATATCGAAGGTGTCCCAGTCCTTCGCGCGATACCAGCGCCGGTCAACTCCAGCGATGTTAATGTCGGTCTCCGGAGGAAGAACGCTCTCCCAAATACACGGTGTATCAGCCTTCGCTATTCGCGGCAATTGCGTCTTGTTGTTTACGAGCAGCTTCTGAAACTTGGCGTTCGGAATACCCGCAGTTGATGCGATCGCGGAAAGCAGTGCGCCGTTTGTTGTGACGCGCACGCCGGGCAGTGTAATCGGCACGTCGGTCCGCATTTTTTTTAACGCCAATTCGACGACCTTATATTGCTCGCTGAAGTCCTTCGATATTCCTATTGTCTTGCTCTGTAACCGGTTTCCCGATGCCAGTTCAATTTGCACTTTCGTATCAGCCGTGGAAACGGAAGTGCGCGTTTGCGCACCTCCGGTTTCGGTTGACAGTTTTTGCACGTTCTTCGCTTGTTCATCCTTTGTGTAGAACTTAATTGCCGCAATCGCACCGAGCGCGCCAGCACCAATAACATAGGGATTCATTAGTCCTCCTTCAATCCGGGTTGAAAATCGGTAGTGAAATTCGGTGGCAGTTTCGGTGTAGCGTCGAAGCGTTTTTGCGCCGGAAAACTATTGATTGCGTTCATTA
This sequence comes from Elusimicrobiota bacterium, assembly GCA_022072025.1. Lineage (NCBI taxonomy): Bacteria > Pseudomonadati > Elusimicrobiota > Elusimicrobiota bacterium. Next base: position 7,406 of record JAJVIP010000035.1, on the reverse strand, counting down.
CACCATCGCTGATATTACCGGCTGATTGCGCTCTTAGAACGCTGAATAGTTCGTTGCCATTGCGAACTTTGACACCGTTGACAAATACCGGAACGCCTTTGTCCGGGTTGTACGCTGCTCCAAACATGCTTTTCCCGTTATTTTCTTCCATGGATTTGAAAATAGAATCAAAAAAATCCTTGCCTTTTTCGACCACGTCTGCGGCCTTATCCGCAATGTCTGCACCTTTTTTCCCCGTGTCGCGTATTTCACTTTCGATGGTCGAAGATTCTGGCGGAATAACCGGACCATCCGTGCCTGGGATATTTGTGAATACCTGGACCGGTGGCTTCGGTGTCTTCTTTCGGAGCATGAAAAACGCGATGAGCCCAATCGCGACAAGCGCAATGATGATATATGCGGGTTTCATGCTTTCCTGACCGGCGGAATGCGCACCATCAGAAGCGGCGCGACAAGGTTGAGCGCCATAAACGTAATAACCGCAATGATAACGACTTTGGTTGTGGTCATGTTGACACCTTATTCGTTATTCAGTTTCGGCGCGACCGAAGTAGGACCGTTCAAGTTGGTTACCGCTGCCTTTTGCGCGACCAATCCGGCGTAGCTTGAATCCATCGCGTTGCCGTTAGCGTTGACCGGCGTAGCCACGGCGGTTGCTCCTGGATAACCAGCAGCGGTAAACGCGCCTTCGCTTGCGCGGTTTACGTAGGTTTTCAAAACAGTGAATTGCGTGTTTCCGGAATCCGTGAAGGTAAAATATGGCTGGTCCGAAGTCTCCAGGTATTTTGTCACGCCGGTCTCGTCCACCGGAGCGTTAAGAATCAGCATTCCATTGACAATCCCGGTCAACTCCTGAAGAACGCGCGGCTCGCGCAACGTGCTAAACATCTTCGCAATTTGCGCGCTCCCGGCGTTGTCGAACACGCTATCAATCGTGGACTTCTGGACATCGAATATCTTTTCAGAGCCGTTATAATTCACAGTGTAAGGTGCATAATCTTCGAGCACGTCAAACATTGACAGGTCGCTAAACTGTCCTGCCTGATACACGCGAAGGTCCTTATAGATCGCGCCATTGCCGTCAATATAGTCTCCGGATTTTTTGGTTTCCTTGGCGTAGCGTTCCATCGGATTGACCGGCAGCATGTTGTCTGTTTTTTGTGAAACCGCGTAATCCACGCTACCAGTGACGCTAACAATCGTGTCAGTCCCGGTGTACATCACGCCATTACCGCCAATCAGAGTTAGGGTTGCGCGGGATGAAACAAACAGGGTTGACAGTTGCAAAAATTCGCGCGGGTTCTTAATACGCCAATCCCAGAAGCTGATAGGGATTACGATGTCAAATTCCTTGTTCGTAAAGGTCGGGTCGTTCTTCGCTACGTATCCGTTGGTTTCACTGTTTTCGTATCCGCGCAAATCCGGAAACTGCCCGCGAATCACACTGAAATAGAACACCTCAAACAGGTTGAGATTATCAATCAAGTTGTCGCTCGCACCGTCAATGCGCAAACGGACAGACGAAAAACACGCATTGAGGATTTTCTCCAGCCCCACAATCTCGTTTGATGCAGGTGATTGCGTATGGCTCATCTTAATGCGCAATCGAAGCAAAAACTCGTCAATCATGTAGCCGAATGGCAGTGCCCGGAAATTGTAATTGTACGTGTTACCGGGCGACCATGATTCCAGCGAAAAACCCGTGCGGATAATTCGTGGCGCGGTGGACGGACCATTAAGAGTGACAGACATGGTTTGCGTTCCTTTCGTTGTTACAAGTAATTGGCGACCTTATCGCCACCGGGCAGCTTGGGCAGCAGGTTTTTCTTCAGCACGTTAACGATGATGATGGATACCATCACCATTGCGAAGAACACGAGAAACTTCTTCATGAAATTAACTCCTAGCGAGGGAAATTCAGCCGTGATATGGCGTATTCCCCGGTTGACATATTGACATTGAGGTATTGGTGCTCGCGTAGATTCCTCACCTTTTGCGCGACTTCCTTGCTTGCGTTTTCCTCGATTATTTTTATATCCCGATGCGCCCACATCCTGAAAAGAAATAGTCTATCGCAACCTGATAGGTAATCCTTGTGCACGTTCTGTATTCGCCTAGCCGTGCCCAAAAGCGCAATATCGTAGTGCCGTCCGTAATGAATCAACTCGTGCATGATTGGGTTTATTCCCGCGCCATTGTTGGGCAGAATCATGTCAATCTCATCCACGACAAGAAAAAACGAACGCTCTTTCGTCATGACGTTGGTGATGAATAGTTCTACGTCATTGCGCGATTTGTACACGTTTATCGCGTTGCGTTCTATCCTGAACCTTGACGGATTGACAATGATGTTATGCGCCGTGAACTGTGAGTTTTTTTCGTAGTGTGAAAGCGGATCAATAACCACGTATGTAACACCGTAAATGGCGTTGCGCGTAATGATTCGCTTCGCCAATTCTGTTTTCCCGGAACCGCGCTTGCCGCAAATGAACATGAGCGGTGCCTTACTTTTTACGCTTCGACCGCTGTGCATTTTTTTGATACTCGGTGTATAGTTTGTGAATGGTCGCAACGAGTATCGTGAGCGCCGCAATCACGTCTATTGCACCTTTCAGAGAAAAATCATCCGGCATAGCAGATAAACCACGCATGTTACTATCATTATTGTATCTCTGTCAAGCACCATTGTTCAACGCCTTTTGCGCTTTCCGGTTGTTAGCGTATTCGATAACGCGCGGTGCGCCGATTGACAAAATAGCAATAGCGAACACCAGTTCAGGACCATACACCATAGCATCTTTATATTTTACGAGCAAAAGCTTGGTTGCGTTGGTTAATGACACCTTGTCAAAGTCTGTCAACGGCTGCACCGCGAAAGCGCGGACTATCGCGTCAAGCGTCATGACGAACGTGTTAGCCAGCAATTGCGCCAATTCGTTGCTATCGCCTGTTTCGCTTTTTGGCTTGCGCGGACGACCACGCCTTTTAGGTTTGTCAGTTTCCGCCTCGCCCAAAATCGCATGAGCAGAACCAGAATCCTCCGGACCTTCCAGGCTATCCAACATATCCGCCAAAGACTTTTCACTGTTTGCGCGATTGCCGTTATCGTCGCCATTCAGATAGTCCATATGAATGTATCCATCATATCGTCATAGAAGCTTTTCGGCTTCGCGGTCGGCAGATTTTTGATTTGAAGTCCAAAGCCTTCATCACCTTTTTCACCCTTGACTTTCGGCTTGTCCGGAGTATCCGTTTCATCCGGACCATCCGGGACATCCGGCTCGGTCGTATTTTCCTTGACAACCGGCTCGTCCTGGACATTCGCTTTTTTTGTGCTCATATTCACCTCCGAAAAAGAAAAAAGCAGACCAATGATTATGGTATCACTAGCCTGTCCGGCGTGTCAATATGAATTTTTCGCTTGCGCTCTTTGCTCTATTTGTCTAGTTCAGCGTAGCCGAACGGTGTTGACAAATTGCCATTACGCTTGCGCTTGGCATCCACCAAAGTCAAGCGTTTGGTTTTCCTTTCAATGGAGAAAAAATCCTTCGCGTGGCGCAGGCTTTCTTTGAACGATAGCACGCCATCGTATACGAATTCATGCTTGCTATCGAGCCTAGCTCCAGGCTCGTTCAATAGGTCGCGCGGCACGCCTTTGGCCTTGCGTGTTGTCCCTTTGTCATTGGTTAACTCATACACTTTCGGCGCGAGATAGTTAGCCTTCGCGTATTTTCCTACCACCTTTATCTGGCCAATCTCCGGACCGATAAGCTGGCCGGACACGTATTCGTTACACTCGTTTGTTGTCAATTCGCCAATACCATCACGCAAATTAGAACAATGGAATGAATCTGTATCCACCATGGCCAGACCTTCGCATAAACGATAAATCGAATGATGATAGATGCGCGAATAGGACGTAACGTAGGCTGCCCATAGCGGATAAATCCATTCGCTTTGCAGGTATTCGGTCGTGTAAAATATGCCAAGCTCGGCGTTGATAAGCTCGGGCAGTTTGCCCGTTGTCGCTATGTCAACATTCTCGCGTTTCCAGCGTTCCATGAACGCGAAAAAATCGTCTGCGATTGCGATGCCGTTTCGCTCCCTGCGCATGCCGAATTTGCCGTAGAGACTATTCATCAAAAGCTTGTAAAACAAACGCTCAAAATCGTCTTTGCTAGCCTTTCGCTCGGCGTAGAAATGTGAAATAAAGTCTGCGAATATTCGCTCTGTCTTCTGATAGTATGTGCAGGTTATGCTTGATAATTTGTACCCGTTCCGCCGCGCGTATTCAAGCTCGTGGATCGTCCATGTGCCACTGAATTTTCCAGTCGGAAAAAACAACCTTCCCTTCACGCGAACTGGCAGAATTGGATAGTTCATATCAGGCGCTTCAACCGCGCAATGCGCGTAGCCGCAAAAGCCGTTCTTGACAAACCCACTAATCTGTGCTTCGTCAACACTCGCAGTGATGCAATGACCGACCGGGAACGCTCTCTCCCGCATGGCGAAAGGGTACAGAGAGTTTATATCATACTCTATGATGTTTGCGTTCTTGTAGCGATAAATTTCAGTCCTTCCACCGTAATACGCTTCGCGCTGCACATTCTCGTGTTCGACAAGCGGCTTTTTCATCGCGCAAAATCCGCGACGAAATATGTCCATTGATTGTGCGGCAATCGTAATCGCTGGTCTGGAGCTATACGATTTGCACAAGCCCCAGAAGCGCTCCAGCGCACGGTACAGCAGTTCACAGTCTTTGATTGCGCGTTGCTTTTCCTCGTCCTTGTTGCGCTCTTTGCTGAAGTCTATATCTACCTTGCTATCGCCAAATGTCTTTGCTATGTTGGCTAGTTTGTCTGGTAGGATGCGGAATGAATCCCTGAACGTGATGGTCTGCTTGTCACGCACAATCTGTATCTCGGCTAGGCTGGAACCGATAAGTATAATGCGCTTGAACGTCACACGTTTTTTGTGCGCGGAAAGCGCAATCTTAAGCATCCAAAGAAAGTCAAATCGTCCGCCGAAATGAGCGTAGATATACTTGACTTTGCGTGTGATTAAATGCTCGAATGCCTGCTTTTCATCGCGGGTAAAAAACTGCTCGTCCTTCGCGTAATAAGCGTAACAGGCGAAGTTGTTGCTCGGCTTTTGCGCTTTCTTGATGTAATCAGTCTCCAGGTCAAACACGGCAAAGCTATCACTTTTCGTCTTTGACCTGCTCATACTGAATCACCACAATCGGCAATCGCCGCAAACGTAGAACGGCTTCAACCCACGGGTATCTCTCGCTGGTGTAGATGGTCCGCGCGTTCAGCGCCATCGTGATTTGTGCGATAATCTGCTTGCCCAAATCATCGGAATCCCTCGTTTGCTTTGCCATGAATGCGGTGCCGAAGAATGTTGGAACCTTTGCACCAATGTCAAACCCGATGCGGACACGAACGTATCGCTTGTCGAATTTTAGTCCTACTTTGCCTGCGCTTTTCTGGAAATTATATTCTGGCACGGTTGACGCAACGACTTTTTGCCCCTCGTGACGAATGACCAAATCAACACCAGGACGCACCGTGTACAGGTTGAATTTGAAGTGAATCCGGCCTTTTGATTCGACATCCAGACGCGACAACAACACGTCCATATTCGTCGAACGGCTTTTCGTTTTTCGCTGTAATATGGAGGTTACTGCGTCGTATTGTGTTGAATAGATTGTTTGCGCCTTAGACATTCTCGACACCAAACGGCGCGCGTCCGAAACGCGCATGAATTGACCGTTGGCGCGCCGCAAGCGCAAAGCCCCGTTGTCAATCGCCTCTCGCATAATTGTTTTTATCTCTTTCGATACGCGCGCATCATAAAGTTTAAATCCCTTCTGTTTTTGCGCTTTTTTGTTTGTGCGCTTCGCCATGATTAATTAATTGTGGTCTTTACCTTTTGTTCCACCATGGTTGTAACACTATTCAACACCATCATTAATTCGGGAGATTGTCCGATACGCTCCATCATATCATCCGCACAATAGGTGCAGATAATAATCGTGTTCACTGCGGAAGTTATGTACATCGAGCTGTCCCGCGCCATTGTCGTGCTAAGCAGTCCTTGTGGCAGAACATTGCGAAGGAACTTCACAATTAGAAACTTGGAATCCGTGCATTCTGCGCGATTTTTTTCAGTTAATAAACTGTCAACGATTGGCGTGAATTGTGATTCGATGTGTTTAAATTCAGGCATGATTAGTGGCACGCCATTGAGCTCAAACGCCTTTTCGAGCGCCGCACTAAACGCTCCATAGACGCCACTGTAAAAGAAGGTAGGGTATTTCATCGGCTTTTCCTCGCATGAAAAAGCGGGGCAGCAATGGCAGCCCCGCATGGTTGTTGACAATTCGACGATTAAGCCTCTTGTGCGTTTGGTCTAATCAGCGCAATGGTTTCGCGGATGGTCCGCACGTCACCTTCCGATGGAGCTTCGTAATCATCCGCCACGGAAAAGCGTATCTTCCCTCCGTCAACGAAAATACGAGCGACCACTTCATCAATGCGTTTCAGACGCTTCAGCGCAAGGCTTTGGCCGAATGCGGACAGAGACGCAAACGAGCCGGGAGGCACTTGGATCGTAATGGGCAATTCGGAGACTTCGCTCATTACGTAAATCACCACGCGTTGTCTACACAGCGGTTGCGCCGTTTCAGTCCACGCCGAAAACTTGCACGACGCGCAAGTGCCATACTTCGTCCCTGTTTCCATGTCGCGCGAAATACAGTCAGGCTTCGCGCGCGAATTGTTGCGGTATCCATTGGGGAAGTAGGCGCGCGAACGGTCAGAATCCACAATGATGCCAACAATTTCCTGGACTTCCAGAACTTCGCCATCGAGCGTATCCGCCTCGAAGCTAGTTGCGCCTTTGTCAGGTACTTTAAAGCGCAACATTGGCGAGCGCTCGAATTTGCGGACTTGGTTTGCTTTGAGCAGCGAGATTACGTCCTTGACGCGCATTGCGTCGAAGGCAATCCGCTTCAACGGAGGATTGACATGCTCTTTCTTATCGCCCATTTTGCTGTCCTTTTCCGGCGATATGGTGTTAGAAATATAGCACAATTGCCGGTTATTGTGCTAACAAATTATCCTAGGAATTTGATAAAAGCAGGAGTAATCTTTTCAAGAATTACGTTATGAAACACTATTGCAGTCCCGTCACGCCTTTCGATAAATAGGATGTTCCTTTCATAAATAGCAGCATTGTATGCATTTATTGTAATAGTTTCGTCGCATTCGACGATAATCGTAAGACCTGTGATTTTCATGCGAATCCTTTCTTATTTTTTCTTCTACAACAATATCGCCATGGTATGGAAATTGCAAGCGTTTCGATGCTCCAAAATGACAATACTTTAATTGTAACATTTG